>NZ_JBSVWS010000003.1:0-120086 GCF_054071155.1 Pseudomonas sp. SDO5532_S415
ATGCATTTCAATGTGGGAGCCAGCCTGCTGGCGATTGGGCCGGTACAGACGACAGGAAAGTCGAAATTAACGACCCTTCTTCCAGAGATACGCCCCCACCAGAATCCCCACCCCACACAGCACCGCCACGTAATACGCCGGCCCCATCGGGCTTTCCTTGAGCAGCAGGCTTACGATCATCGGCGTCAGACCACCGAAAATCGCGTAGGCAACGTTGTATGAAAACGACAGGCCGCTGAAGCGCACCACCGGCGGGAACGCCTTGACCATCACATACGGCACCGCACCGATGGTGCCCACCAGCAGGCCGGTCACGGCGTACATCGGGAACAACCAGTCCGGGTGGTCGGCCAGGTTGTGATAGAAGGTCCAGGAGCTGGCCAGCAACGCGGTACAACCGATCACGAAGACTCGCCCCGCTCCAAAGCGATCCGCCAGGGCACCGGAAATGATGCAGCCAAAGCTCAGCAGCACAATCGCCACGCTGTTGGATTGCAGGGCTGTGGTTGGCGAGAAATGGTAGACCGTCTGCAACACGGTCGGGGTCATCAGGATCAGTACCACAATGGCGGCGGACAGCAGCCAGGTCAGCAGCATGGAAATGGCGATAGCACCACGATGATCACGCAGCACCGCACGCAGCGGCACTTCTTCGGCCAGGGCCTTGCGCAGTTGCAGTTCGGCGAACACCGGGGTTTCGTGCAGCCAGCGGCGCAGGTACACCGAGAACAGGCCGAACACACCGCCCAGCAGGAACGGGATCCGCCAGGCGTAATCCGACACTTGCGCCGGGGTATAAACGCTGTTGATCGCCGTGGCCACCAGTGAACCCAGCAAGATACCCGCCGTCAGTCCGCTGGTCAGGGTGCCGCAGGCATAACCGATATGGCGTTGCGGCACGTGTTCGGAAACGAAGACCCAGGCGCCGGGCACTTCACCACCAATCGCGGCGCCCTGGATCACCCGCATCAACAGCAACAGGATCGGCGCCCACATGCCGATCTGCGCATAAGTCGGCAGCAGGCCCATGATCAGGGTCGGCACCGCCATCATGAAAATACTCAGGGTAAACATCTTCTTGCGCCCCAGCAGGTCGCCGAAGTGCGCCATCACGATGCCCCCCAGCGGCCGGGCCAGGTAACCGGCGGCGAAGATGCCGAAGGTCTGCATCAGGCGCAGCCACTCGGGCATGTCCGCCGGGAAGAACAGCTTGCCCACCACCGTGGCGAAGAACACGAAGATGATGAAGTCGTAAAACTCCAGCGCGCCCCCCAGGGCCGACAGCGATAGTGTCTTGTAGTCGCTGCGGGTCAATGGACGTGCTGGTTGTGAAGGCTGCGCGATACTCGAGGGCGCTGTGGTCATGGCAAGGGCTTCTCTTATAGTCAGGTCTGCCGCCCCAACAACGCTGGCAGGGGCTCGGGCAGGTCCGGCACGATAGCAAATTGTTCGAAAAAGCACATAGAGGTGCTTATTTGACGGTCAAAATGAGAACCGGACGGTCGTATCGGAGTCTACCGACCGATATACTCGCAACTGTGCAATGGCTTGCAAGGGTTGCTGTGCGAAAACGCCTGTCAGGTTCATAGGCGATTTCGCAGAGTTTCCCTTTAGGCGCCTTATGGAAAACGTGACGAACGTAGTATGTTCGGTGCTGAATCGTTTTTCCTGAAGACGGCTACCACCAGGCATTACCAATGAAGAGTCACGGGTCAGAGGCACCCCCGGCATGATAGAGCTCGAACAAGAAGATCCGATCCCGCAAGGCGACCTGGCCCTGCAAATCACCGCGCTTCCCCGCGAAACCAATGGCTTTGGCGATATTTTCGGCGGCTGGCTGGTGGCGCAGATGGATTTGGCGGGTACCGCGATGGCCAGCAAGGTAGCCGGTGGTCGCGTGGCCACGGTGGCGATCGACCGCATGGCGTTTCTGGTACCGGTGGCGGTGGGCGCCCAGCTCTCCTTCTATACACAGGCACTGGAAATCGGCCGCAGCTCGATCCAGATGATGGTCGAGGTCTGGAGCGACGATCCGCTGTCCAGCGAATGGCGAAAAGTCACCGAAGCGGTGTTCGTATTCGTCGCCATCGATGGCAGCGGCCGCACTCGCTCGGTTCCGCCTCGCGCCCGTTAAAGAGCCTCGTTAAACCCGGCGACCGTTTTACGGTCCATTGCAGTCCTGTCACTGATCGAGAGCTGTCCCATGAGCACGCCCAACGTTGAAGCCGTGAAACTGGATGAACTGAACTGCTGGCGCATCCGCCACAGTCAGGCCGAATTACTGGTGGCCCAGCAAGGCGCGCACATCCTCAGTTATCAATTGGCTGGTGAACCGCCAGTGATCTGGCTCAATGACGAGGCTGTGTTCAAGGCCGGCAAAAGCATCCGCGCCGGTGTGCCGGTGTGCTGGCCGTGGTTCGGCAACTTCTCGCGTAACCCGCAGAGTGTGCAGGCGATGCGCGTCGGCAACGAGCCGCCAAGCGCTCATGGCTTGGTGCGCGCGATGGACTGGGAACTGGGAGGCATCGAAGCCGAGGGCGAAAGCCTGAAGGTCGAATTCCTCCTGCCCTACCCTGAAGGAGGCTTGCCAGGCTGGCCGCATCAGGTGGACTTGAAGCTGAGCATTCGCCTGGACGAGCAACTGCACATCAGCCTGACCAGCCACAACCAAGGCGCTGAAACAGTGACCATCAGCCAGGCACTGCACAGCTATTTCGCCGTCAGTGATGTGCGCAACGTGCATGTCGAAGGTGTGGATGGCTTGAATTACATCGAGACGCTGGATAACTGGAAAACCGTCACCCAGACCGGCGATCTGCGCTTTGACGGCGAAACCGACCGCATCTACCTCGATCCTCCGGCAAAACTGAGCATCGTCGACCCAACCTGGGAGCGGCGCATCGAGCTGACCAGTACCGGCTCGCGCTCGGCGGTGATCTGGAACCCATGGATCGACCGCGCCGCGGCATTCAGCGACATGGCCGACGATGGCTGGCAGCGCATGTTGTGCATCGAGACGGCGAATGTGATGGATGATGTGGTGGCATTGGCGCCGGGAGCCAGCCATACCCTGGGCGTGAGCATCGCCAGCAAGCCTAACTAATATCCAAAAGCCATTGTGGGAGCGAGCCTGCTCGCGAAGGCGGCATAACAGTCAACATTGATGTTGGATGTTATGGCCTCTTCGCGAGCAGGCTCGCTCCCACAGTTTTGATTTTCTACAGGTCTGACTCCTGCACCACCCGCACCTTCGCCGCATCCAGCGCATAGGCCGCGTCCGCCAGGTCGTTGCTGACCTTCTCGATCTTCAGCGTGCCAGTAACCCACAACGGCGTGTAGATATCATTGAGCTTCAGGCCCTTAGGGTAACGCACCAGCACCAGTTGATTGGGCGGAGGTGGCGGTACGTGGATGCAGGCGCCGGGGTACGGCACGAGGAAGAACAACGTGCTGTGGCCCTTTGCATCGGTTTCCAGCGGCACCGGATAACCGCCCAGGCGGATGTTCTTGTCGTTCATCGACGACACGGTCTTGGTCGAATACATCACCGCCGGCAGGCCTTTGCTCTGCTTCATGCCACCCTTTTCGGTAAAGGTGCCATTGGCTTCGGGGGAGTTGTGGTCGATCTCGGGCATGGCCTCGAGGGCTTTCTGGTCCGACTTGGGCATCAGTTCCAGCCAGTCGGTTTCCGGCAGTTCGCCGGCGTGGGCAAGGCCCGTACCCAGGAAAACAAGAGTCAACAGAAGACGGCGCATGAAAATGCTCGGTAGGGTTGAGGAAATCGCCGGGCATTCTAGTCCTCCCGGGCTGCGCAGCCGAGAGGACTTTGTCGCCTGAATCAGTTCTTTTTGATCAAGCCGTAGATGACCAGCAAGATGACAGCGCCCACCAGCGCACCGATGAAGCCTGCGCCTTCACCCGCTTGATAGAAGCCCAGGGCCTGGCCGCCGTAAGTGGCCGCCAACGAACCGCCGATACCGAGCAGGATGGTCATGATCCAGCCCATGCTGTCATCGCCCGGTTTCAGGAACCGTGCCAGCAGGCCGACGATCAAGCCGATAAAGATGGTTCCGATAATTCCCATGGCATTTCCCTCTGATTTGGTTGGTTATGCGAAAGCCTAGTCAGACTTTGGCATCCTGCCATGAGAGAACGGCGGCCCCGCAATGGTTCCGCCGCTGCCAAATGAAACTGATTTACTCGGCGATGAGCGCTTCGACCTTGAGGATCTGCGCGGCCAGCGTTTCGCGGTCTGCACAGCGCAGGTTGGCGTGACCGACCTTGCGGCCGACCTTGAACGCCTTGCCGTAGTGATGCAGATGGCAATCGGCAATGGCCATGACTTTCTCGGTCTCCGGCACTTTGCCGATGAAGTTGACCATCGCGCTTTCGCCGACCTTGGCGGTCGAACCCAGCGGCAGGCCAGCGACCGCCCGCAGGTGGTTTTCGAACTGGCTGCACTCGGCGCCTTCGGTGGTCCAGTGCCCGGAGTTGTGCACTCGCGGGGCGATTTCGTTGGCCTTGAGGCCGCCGTCGACTTCGAAGAACTCGAACGCCATCACGCCGACGTAGTCCAGCTGCTTGAGCACGCGGCTGGAGTAGTCCTCAGCCAGGGCTTGCAGCGGATGGTCGGTACTGGCCACGGACAGTTTGAGAATGCCGCTGTCGTGGGTGTTGTGAACCAATGGATAGAACTTCGTTTCACCATCGCGGGCACGCACGGCGATCAGCGAGACTTCACCGGTGAACGGCACGAAGCCTTCCAGCAGGCAGGCCACGCTGCCCAGTTCGGCGAACGTGCCGACCACGTCTTCAGCGCTGCGCAGTACTTTCTGGCCCTTGCCGTCGTAACCCAGGGTACGGGTCTTGAGCACGGCCGGCAGACCGATGGAAGCCACGGCGGCGTCCAGGTCAGCCTGGGACTGAATGTCGGCGAACGCCGGAGTCGGAATCCCCAGGTCCTTGAACATGCTCTTTTCGAACCAGCGATCGCGGGCGATACGCAGGGCTTCGGCGCTCGGGTAAACCGGAACGAATTGCGAGAGGAATGCCACGGTTTCTGCCGGAACGCTCTCGAATTCGAAAGTCACCAGATCGACTTCATCGGCCAGCTGACGCAGGTGATCCTGATCGCCGTAATCGGCACGCAGGTGTTCGCCCAATGCAGCGGCGCAAGCGTCTGGCGCCGGGTCCAGGAAAGCGAAGTTCATGCCCAGCGGAGTGCCCGCCAGCGCCAACATGCGACCCAACTGGCCGCCACTGATTACACCGATCTTCATCGTCAACAACCTCAGGCGATGCGTGGGTCTGGATTTTCCAGGACGCTGTCTGTCTGTTCAGCACGGAAGGTTTTCAGCACCTTGTGGAACTGCGGGTGCTTGGCGCCAAGGATACTCGCCGACAGCAGCGCTGCGTTGATCGCGCCGGCCTTGCCGATGGCCAGGGTGGCGACCGGAATGCCGGCCGGCATCTGCACGATGGAGAGCAGCGAATCGACGCCCGAGAGCATCGCCGACTGTACCGGCACGCCCAGTACCGGCAGGTGGGTCTTGGCCGCACACATGCCCGGCAAGTGGGCCGCGCCACCGGCACCGGCGATGATCACCTCGATGCCACGCGCCTCGGCTTCTTCAGCGTACTGGAACAGCAGGTCCGGGGTGCGGTGGGCAGAGACCACTTTCACCTCGTAAGGGATGCCGAGCTTTTCCAGCATATCGGCGGTGTGGCTAAGGGTGGACCAATCGGACTTGGAGCCCATGATCACGCCAACCAGTGCACTCATCGTCGTGCCTCTTCTCTCTGGGCGCCCGCAGGCGCGTCAAAAAACAACAAGCCACGCAATGTGCGTGGCTTGAATGTACGAATTATGGCCGGTCGTAACCGGCCGAAGGCCGCGCAGTATACCTCAATGAAGCCAATAAACAGCCCCTGATACGACCATCTGTCATACGGTGCAAACCGGCAGTTTTATTGACTTTAAGGTCAGCCAAAACCACGAGCTAACAAAGGAAACTCAATGAGAGTGAAAATCGCAAGATCGTGTATTGGTAATCCCGTCCTTCAGATGGTCGACCCATGAACTCCAGCCAATAACCTCACGTACTCATTGAACTCCGGCACAGAGGACGCGTGTTGATGAACGGACTCTGACGGGTAGATATGTAATTCAGGTGGCAAAGTTGGTTTCGGGTCGGCATGAGACGCTTGAACAACAAACAACTTAGATAGATCACACATAATAATTCTCCATTAAACATAATAATTCAATAATTAACAATACGCTTGCACACTAAATCTGGTGCAGGCTCATTAAATGACATTAGCATTAAAAAAAACAATACCTAGATGTCGCTCGATGTAACCAGGCACACCTGAAAACACTGGGGTTTGTTGGCGGGAAGATAAGACTGCGTTTGACAAATGGCGAACCGCATGGAGTTTCGCTTACATGAGCAACTCAGCATCGCTTCGTTTACACCGAATATTTTGTCGACCATTAAGCTTGTTGCATACAAACAGTCAAAACCTCCCGAATTCAAATACAACAGCGGGTGGCTATTCACGACACTGAAAGCCACCGCCCTGCGTTTCAATTATTATTTTTTACGGCGCCAAACATCTATTTAGACAAATCCCCTGAACAACACTTCAACAGCGCCGGCATAAACCAAGGGCATTTTTAATAAACAAATGCCAGTCACTTCACCCAATACCGAGTCATGTAGCGCTCGCCGCTCCACCTTCAAGCTTGCGCCACAACAACCGCACGTTGGCTTTACGCACCAACGCGCAGCGGTACAGTCGAATCTCCAGCGGTACATGCCATTGCGGACCGCCGCATACCACCAGTTCACCGCGGGCCAGCTCGGCGCGTACGCTGAGCTGTGGCACCCAGGCAATGCCCAATCCTTCCAGCGCCATGCTCTTCAGGCTGTCGGCCATGGCGGTTTCGTAAATGGTGGTGAAGCGCAATGCCCGTTGGCGTAGCAACATGTTCACCGAACGTCCGAGGAAGGCACCAGCACTATAGGCAAGCAACGGCACGCTGCCCTCACCTTCCAGATCGAACAGTGGTTTGCCATTCGCGTCCGCTGCACACACTGGCAGCATTTCGGTATTGCCCAGGTGCAGTGACGGGAAGATTTCCGGGTCCATCTGCATCGCCGCATCCGGGTCGTAGAACGCCAGCATCAGGTCGCACCCCCCTTCACGCAGCGCATGCACCGCGTCGCCGACGTTGGTCGCCACCAACCGCGTGGCGATGTTCAGACCTTCGTTGCGCAGTTGGGCGATCCAGCGCGGGAAGAAGCCCAGGGCCAACGAGTGCGCGGCGGCGACTTGCATCACTTCGCCCTGCCCGCCTTCCAGATGATGAAGATGACGCAGCACTTCGCCGAGCTGTTCGACTACGGTACGCGCGGTGACCAGAAACAACTGCCCCGCCGCCGTCAGCTCGACGGGCGTACGCGAGCGGTTGACCAGCGTCAGCCCCAGCGCGGCTTCGAGGCTGCGGATCCGCCGGCTGAAGGCCGGTTGGGTCACGAAGCGCCGTTCCGCCGCCTGGGAGAAGCTGCGGGTGGCGGCCAGGGCACTGAAGTCCTCCAGCCATTTACTTTCCAGATTCATCACGTCCTCCCGGACACGCACCAATTTAGGTCACACGCTCACCGCGAACGCGGCGTCACATAGGCATTATGCCGAATATGCATAGGCCAGTGTTTAACAGCATTGGCCCAAAATTCTCCACAAGCCTAGCATTTGCAGTGTTCCGGCACAGACCGGGTCCATATCGAGATGATTTCTATCATGTCCTCCGCTGCATCATTCCGCACAGAAAAAGACCTGCTTGGCGTACTCGAAGTACCGGCTCAAGCGTATTACGGCATCCAGACCCTGCGAGCGGTGAATAACTTCCGTCTCTCTGGCGTTCCGATTTCGCATTACCCGAAGCTGGTAGTCGGCCTGGCGATGGTCAAACAAGCCGCCGCTGATGCCAACCGCGAGCTGGGTCACCTGAGCGAAGCCAAGCACGCTGCCATCAGCGAAGCCTGTGCCCGTCTGATCCGCGGCGACTTCCACGAAGAGTTCGTGGTGGACATGATTCAAGGCGGCGCTGGCACTTCGACCAACATGAATGCCAACGAAGTCATCGCCAACATCGCGCTGGAGGCCATGGGTCACCAGAAGGGTGAGTACCAGTACCTGCACCCGAACAACGACGTGAACATGGCGCAGTCAACCAACGACGCTTACCCGACGGCGATCCGCCTGGGTCTGCTGCTGGGTCACGACGCGCTGCTGGCCAGCCTCGACAGCCTGATCCAGTCGTTCGCCGCCAAAGGTGAAGAATTCAGCCACGTCCTGAAGATGGGACGTACCCAGCTGCAAGACGCTGTGCCGATGACCCTGGGCCAGGAATTCCGTGCCTTCGCCACCACCCTGGGCGAAGACCTGGCACGCCTGAAGACATTGGCGCCAGAACTGCTGACTGAAGTGAACCTGGGCGGTACCGCGATCGGTACCGGCATCAACGCCGACCCGCGTTACCAGCACCTGGCCGTTCAGCGCCTGGCCACCATCAGCGGTCATCCGCTGGTACCGGCAGCCGACCTGATCGAAGCCACTTCCGACATGGGCGCCTTCGTGCTGTTCTCCGGCATGCTCAAGCGCACCGCGGTCAAGCTGTCGAAGATCTGCAACGACCTGCGCCTGCTGTCCAGCGGCCCGCGCACCGGCATCAATGAAATCAACCTGCCGGCGCGTCAGCCAGGCAGCTCAATCATGCCAGGCAAGGTCAACCCGGTTATTCCGGAAGCCGTGAACCAGGTGGCATTCCAGATCATCGGCAACGACCTGGCCCTGACCATCGCCGCCGAAGGTGGCCAGTTGCAGCTGAACGTGATGGAACCGCTGATCGCCTTCAAGATCTTCGACTCGATCCGCCTGCTGCAACGCGCCATGGACATGCTGCGCGAGCACTGCATCACCGGCATCACCGCCAACGAAGAACGTTGCCGGGAACTGGTCGAGCACTCGATCGGCCTGGTCACCGCGCTGAACCCATACATCGGCTATGAAAACGCCACCCGCATCGCCCGTATCGCCCTCGAAAGCGGCCGCGGCGTGCTGGAACTGGTGCGCGAAGAAGGCCTGCTCGACGACGCCATGCTCGCCGACATCCTGCGCCCGGAAAACATGATTGCTCCGCGTCTGGTTCCGCTCAAAGCCTGAGCCGACGCGTTACCTGTAGCACCGCTCACCAGGTCGAGGGACTAGACACCTCTCACCTTTTGAGGGCTTGGAGATCACTCTCCAGGCCCTTTTTTTTAACTTTTTATAGGTAAACACAGACCCTGTGGGAGCGAGCCTGCTCCGGGCGGCGTTCCGACGAAGGGGCCATTACACTCAACATCGATGCTGTCATTTACACCGCTTTCGCGAGCAGGCTCGCTCCCACAGACAAGCATCGGTATAGTGCCGCCCCTCTTCGCGTGAGCGGTCGTCGGTAGCGAGGCCACAACCCATGCGAAACCCGAACTAATAACAAACCCGCGATATGAAACCGGGACGAACATCGACCCGCCCGTTGTGCCGTGCGCCAACGGATGTAACTCGATGTGTCTATCCGGCCAGCATTTGCCTACACAAAAAACAGCGAGGAATAATCCATGCTCGAAGTCATTAACGACTTCCTCTCAGGGAAAGTACTGATCGTGCTCATTGTCGGGCTCGGTAGCTACTTCACGATCCGCTCGCGTTTCGTTCAATTGCGCCACTTCTTCCATATGTTCGCGGTGTTCCGCGACAGCCTGCGCAGCAGCACCGGTCAACTCAGTTCGTTCCAGGCCCTGATGCTCAGCCTCGCCGGCCGTGTCGGCGCGGGCAACATCGCCGGTGTCGGCATCGCCGTAACCCTCGGCGGGCCCGGCGCGGTGTTCTGGATGTGGGTGACCGCATTGGTCGGCATGTCCAGCAGCTTCTTCGAATGCTCCCTCGGCCAGCTCTACAAACGCGCTGACGCCGACGGTACCTATCGTGGCGGCCCGTCCTACTACATCCAGCACGGCCTGCAAAAACGCTGGCTGGGGATGATCATGGCGTTCCTGCTGCTGATCACCTTCGGCTTCGCCTTCAACGGCCTGCAATCCCATGCCGTGACCCACTCGCTGAACAACGCCTTCGGCCTTGACACGACTTACACCGGTATCGCTCTGGCAGTACTGCTGGGCCTGGTGTTCATCGGCGGGATCAAGCGCATCGCCAAGGTCGCCGACCTGCTGGTACCGGTGAAAACCCTGGTGTACATCGGCGTGACCCTCTACGTGATCGTGCTGCAGTTCGATCAGGTGCCGGGCATGTTGATGACCATCGTCAAAAGCGCCTTCGGTCTCGACCAGGCCTTCGGCGGGTTGATCGGCAGCGCGATTATCATGGGCGTGAAGCGTGGCGTGTTCGCCAACGAAGCGGGCCTGGGCAGTGCGCCGAACGTGGCCGCCGTTGCGTCGGTCGAGCATCCGGTGGCGCAAGGCGTGGTCCAGGCGTTCAGCGTGTTCCTCGATACCTTCGTGATCTGCACCTGCACCGCGCTGCTGATCCTGCTTTCGGGCTTCTACACTCCAGGGTTCGAAGGCGACGGCATTGCCCTGACCCAGAACTCCCTGGCCGCCGTGGTCGGTGACTGGGGTCGGATGTTCATCTCCGTGGCCCTGGCGTTGTTCGTCTTCACGTCGATCCTCTACAACTACTACCTGGGCGAAAGTAACCTGCGCTTTTTGATCGGTGAAAACCGCAAGGCGCTGATCGGCTACCGCGCGCTGGTACTGCTATTGATTTTCTGGGGTGCCATCGAAAACCTCGGCACCGTGTTCGCTTTCGCCGACATCACCATGACCCTGCTCGCGTTCGTCAACCTGATCGCGCTGTTCCTGCTGTTCAAGGTCGGCATGCGCATCCTGCGCGACTACGATGACCAGCGCGCTGCCGGCATCGAGACTCCCGTCTTCGATTCAAGCAAGTTCCCGGATCTGGACCTGGACCTCAAAGCCTGGCCGGCCAACCCACCGCCAGCCACCAAGACTCAAACTCAGCCGCAAGGCGTACCCGCGGCGCAACGCTGATTGGTAAACAACGGGCGCATCCCCTGCGCCCGTCAGTTAAAGTGCACACATTGTGGGAGCGAGCCTGCTCGCGAAAGGGCCATCACCTTCAACATCTTCGTTGACTGAGACACCGCTTTCGCAAGCAGGCTCGCTCCCACAGTTTTCTCTTGCGGAGACCTGCTCATGATTTCCAATACCTACCCTGCCGCGCAAAATGTCATGGTGCTCTACACCGGCGGCACCATCGGCATGCAAGCCAGCGCCAATGGCCTGGCCCCGGCGTCCGGTTTCGAAGCGCGGATGCGCGACTATCTGCACAGCCAGCCTGAACTCGTGGTGCCGCAGTGGCGCTTCCGCGAAATGGCGCCGCTGATCGACAGCGCCAACATGACCCCCACCTATTGGCAGCAACTGCGCGAAGCGGTAGTCGATGCGATTGATGTTCAAGGCTGCGATAGCGTGCTGATCCTGCACGGCACCGACACCCTGGCCTACAGCGCAGCAGCCATGAGCTTTCAACTGCTGGGCCTGAATGCCCGTGTGTGCTTTACCGGTTCGATGCTGCCGGCCGGCGTGACCGACAGCGATGCCTGGGAAAACCTCGGCGGTGCGCTGGTCGCTTTGGGCCAGGGCCTGGCACCCGGCGTGCATCTGTACTTCCACGGCGAACGGCTGGACCCGACCCGTTGCGCGAAAGTGCGCAGTTTCGGTCGCCATCCGTTCAAGCGCCTGGAACGTCAGGGCGGCGGTGTGAAGGCCGCTTCACTGCCCGCCGCGTTGAACTACAACCAGCGCAAACAACTGGCGAACATCGCGGTGCTGCCGCTGTTTCCCGGCATCAGCGCCGAGATTCTGGATGGCCTGCTCGACAGCGGCATTCAGGGCCTGGTGCTGGAGTGTTACGGCAGCGGCACCGGGCCAAGCGACAACCCCGAATTCCTCGCCAGCCTGGAACGGGCCCGGGACAAGGGTGTGGCGGTGGTTGCAGTTACGCAATGCCATGAAGGTGGCGTCGAGCTGGATGTGTATGAGGCCGGTAGCCGCTTGCGCGGCGTCGGTGTGCTGTCTGGCAGCGGGATGACCCGCGAAGCCGCCTTTGGCAAGCTGCATGCGCTGT
The DNA here is from genome assembly GCF_054071155.1 of Pseudomonas sp. SDO5532_S415. NCBI lineage: Bacteria > Pseudomonadati > Pseudomonadota > Gammaproteobacteria > Pseudomonadales > Pseudomonadaceae > Pseudomonas > Pseudomonas sp. SDO5532_S415. The sequence continues at coordinate 12,217 of NZ_JBSVWS010000003.1, forward strand.
TGGGCGCCAGCCTGGATACCGCAGAAGTTCGCCGTCTGGTCGAACTGGATCTGTGTGGCGAATTGAGCTGAATCTGAAAACCATTGGGTATAAATAATTACCACCTTCCCTGACTGATGGCTCCCTAGCATGGAAAACCCGAGGCTTGTCCTCGGGCAACTTCCATGACTTTGAAACGCAGGGATGCACCATGAGCTCATCCGTCTCCCCCCCCACACAGCAGACGCCCCCCCATCAGGACGCCATCGATGCCCTGATCACTCAACTGAACATCGGCCCCGACTTGAGAGACGTGGCGGCCGTGTTGCTGCGCCAATCTTTGCAAAAATTGTATCCGGCGCTGGATTTCGACCCAAGCATTCTCATGGTCGGCACGCCCTCATGGGAAATCTTCGATGATGAAATCGTGCCCGGCCCCACCCACTATCAAGCGCTGACTGAAATCCTCGCCAATCAGATGGTGCTCGCAGTGCCGGCCCTGTACATCGAGGGTGAGCACTTCCTGACCCAACAGCCGATTTCCGAACCGGTCATTCATTTGCCGGTGCGGATCGACGAAATTGCCAACATGATCAATTTGCTCGCTCCTGTGATGCTCAAGGCCTTTCAGGAGCAGCAACTGGAGTACTGGAACAACGCCGAAGGCAGTTCCGGTCCGCGCTGGCACGAGCTTTCGAACACACTGCGGAGTTTTTGGAATGTCGATCAAGTCACCGGGTGGAACGAAGATGACTGCAGCATGGCACGCACCTTGTTCCGCACACCGGACCTGACAACCCTTGAAGTCGTGGATCCGTATAAAAGCAAAGCGTATCTGGTTGCTATTGACCTGGTAGACGGTGAGAACACAGTACATCTGGACGAGATGTCGATCGCCGTTCTGGTCGGTACCCATCAGAAGAAAACCGCCGTCCTGACCCACTCGTTGCTCAAGGGGTATGAAAAATTCGACTCCCTGGAACAGTTTGGCGCAACGCTGCCCGCCCACGTAAATGTGGCACCAGGTCAGGAAATCCAGTGGCAGTTAGTGGAGGTCAGCGGAAACTATTTCGACCATCTGGCTTGCATGCTGGTATCTATCCAGATTGCCATTATCGGTGCTCTTGATTTCTCCCCCCTCAGACACACTCGCCCGCACAAACCTCGCCTCGCCCCTGATGTGGATGTTAACGAAGCCAAAACAGCAGGTCCGAAGCTTGATTGGTACAAGGACGCTCTCCCTGACTGGCTCAGCTCCGCTTCCCTCCCGGATTTAAACAACTACTCCCGGCACTTGAAGGATCTGGCAGTGTTGCACAGCCAGAATGAAGGCAAGACTTACCTGGAAGACATCCTGCCCATCGAGCAGTACGCCCTCGACGTGCTGACCGCCCAAATGAAAAGCGACCATCCAGACGAACCGCAGCCGGATCTGGCCACGATTGAAATTCGCGTCCGGAATCTTGTCATTTGGGGAACATTCGTCGTCCCCGGTAAAGTCGAGACTTCCACATTCAGCGTGGTTGATCTGGCGCTGCAGAACCTCATCGCCCTCCCCCTCGGAGACAAGTCCATTCTCTCCACCAACGGCAAGCCGCTACCTGAGTGGATGACCGTAGAGTATGTGGAAGGACTCGTCAGCAAAGCGAATATCGGTAGCACCTACCCGGCCCTGATCAAGGAAAAACTGCTTGATGACCCGAAAGAATCGACGCGCCGACAAGCCTTGTACGCCCAGCACCTGAAGATCCAGTTACCGTTGCTGGCCTTGCAATGCAAGATTCGCGAGGAAGCCGGCATCGACGCACGCGGGTACCGTTATGTCGCTGCCGTGATGGAGTCCGAAATCACTGATCGTGTGGTCGAAGGTCAGACCATCGTGATGCGTCCTCTGGCCTTTGTCCCGAAGCGTCGAACAGGTGGCGCCGAAGACGAAGTCGCCAACATGTTCGTGATTGGCCCCCAGGACACGACGGCCGGCCCATGCCTGCTGTATCGGCCAATGCTGGATCAACCATTGACCCAATACCCTTCTCTATTCAACTTGTTTTACGCCATTCAGCAATCCGTCAGCCTGCGCGAATCGGTGCTGGCGTGGCTGCCGGACGACAGTCGCAGCGACTATACCAATTACGTTTTCCCAGGTTCTCTGCCATCACCCTGGGCTGTTGTCGAGTTTCTGGCGGATCCCATCAAACTCGTGGCAATGACCGGGCCGATAGCCCTGGGAGGAAAGGCCATGGAGGGCGATCTGTGCGCGGCCCTGTTCAAGGCAAACGCAAATGCCCTGGTTGAGCTCGCCGATCGTCAATCGGTATCAAACACCGAAAGCCGGTGGGCCAGTTTCAAGCGGGCCGGCTGGATGTTGTTCAACGCAGTCCTGCCCTTTTTGGGGCGAACCATCGGTATGGGGGCCTGGATCTGGCAGATCATGGACCAGCTTCAAGAACTGCATGACGCGAAAGAACAAAACGACAATCAGGCGCAATGGGCAGCCCTCGCTGATCTATTGCTCAATCTCGGGATGGCGATCACGTTGCATATCGCCACTCAGGACACTTCAGGCAAACACCAGGCGAAGAACGAGCCAGCAGTTAAACCCACCTTAACCAAGGCACCGGTGGTAGAAAAAACCAGTGTTAAACAACTGACCAGTAGCGCCTCCCATGAGACACCCAGCCCTCAGCAAACCCTGAACATCAATGGAGCGGTAAATCGAACGCCCATTACATTGGCTAAGGTTCTGGACCGCTTCAAAATTACCCGACCTGCAAGTATCGGTACTGCTCATGCCGAGGCAGACGTCCATCGGCATCTCTACAGTGCCAACAAGAAATGGTATGCCCCCGTGGGGGAGAACTGGTACGAGGTCTCGGCGGATGAAGACGGTAACGTTACGATCATTGACTCCACACAACCCACACGCTCAGGCCCGGCCCTGATCAACAATACGAAGGGTGAATGGTTTATCGATCCCCGTCTGCGTCTGCGAGGCGGAGGGGTGAAAAGCCATTCCAGGACAGCTCAGGCTCAAGCCACCACAAAAGCTCAGGATCTGCGTACAAAACTGGCTGCATTCGAAAGCGGCAAAGCAGCCGCGCAAAAAGAGCTGCAACAGGCCCGCCAAGCAATGATCGATGCCGATACCGAGACCGCTCAAGCCAAGCGTCTGCTCTACCTGCAGAAGCTGGAATCCCAGCAAGAGGACTACGCAACAGCGCTGAAAAATCTCAAGACTTTACATGTCTTTTCACCAACGGCGGACTATCAACAGAAGTCGCTGAGCTACCTGAACGCTCAGCTCGAACTCATTCATGCCGGCATTCGAGAAAGGCTCACCACCTTCACCCCCAAAATGCGAACTGTCCTGGATCACATCAATCGTCAGGCCGAAAACCCACAAGAGCGTCATATCGAAGACGCGAGGCAAATGTGTGTGATGTCCCAAGACATGATTGCGCGCCTGGACAACATCCAGTCGCGGGTCCGGGAACTCAAGGGTTTTGGAAAAGAAGGGCTACACTTGAGCCAGCAGACCCTCCAGCATCTACCCGTATATAAAGCCGATGATCTCAAGGCGCTGCAGGTGACACTGGCGCGCAATCTATGCCTGCCCAAAACTACGCTGGCCACGATGGCCGACGCCTGGTCCACCCTGGACAACATCGTCGATAAGGCCGACATGGCCGTTCAAGTCTTGCGAGAAACATTGGATGAACGCAGTGTGGCCCGCCTCGACGAACGAATCGACACCCTCAACAACCTGATTGAACAATTCAACATCATTGACGAACGCCTGCAGGATTTCCAGACGATGTATTCCAAGGATGTCCTTGAAGAGCCGCTGAAAAGCCTGCGCCACCAGCTCGATGAGTTCAAAGGCCGCGCCGCGCGCAATCTGGTGCTGGTAATCGAAGAAAGAGATGCGATACGCGCTCTACCCTCCGCGCCTCTGTTTAAGCCAAGGCCAAAGAAGGTATTTATCAAGACGCGGTATCACGGCGTTCTCATCGGGCAACCACGTCTCACCGCGCAGGGTTTGGAGACTGACCTGGTGGATATCACCTCCCCACTCACCGCAAAGGTCATCGCAACGTTCCACCGCAAAAACTCGGACACCTGGGTTGAGCACGTGGAAATCGCGGCGGCCAGCAACGCCATTGCGGATCTGCAACCCAGCATCAGTGAAGGCCAGGCCTTGCTTGACGAGCTGCCAGCGTTCAAGACGCGCATGACCGAATTACTGAAACAGCCAGGGCGTTCACCTGGCGGTGTGGAGTTCCTGTTTCACCAGCACGCGACTCAACTGGAACGGGCCAGCAAAAAAATCGAGCAAGCGCTGACCGACAGCAATGCCACCGAGAGCAATGGCACCGAGAACAGCAGCGCAAGTTCGGCCGCCCAAGTGAATAAATCACTCACCGACGCCGCACAGGATCTCTATCAACAAGCCACCAGCAACATGCTGAAGTTGACCAAACAGCAAGCACCCACCGTGGCGGGCATTGAATGGTTAAAAAACAAGCAAGAAATAAGCATCACCAAAACCGTCGATCGACGGCGCCTTAAAGGTGGCAAGATCCAGTATCTGGACGAATACACCATCAGTGACAAGAAAAGCCGCGAGATCCTCTGGTATGCGCATTTTCTGTATTCCACTTCGTGGGTGCCTGCCAAAGCCTTTCTCTACGCACGTTTGAAAACCCCAAAAGAGCAAAGCCTGGGTATGAGCGCCGACACCCCTGAAGGGCTCAACAGCTCACAACGTCTGGCCTATTACCGCAGCATGATTGGTCTGGAGCAGGCCACGCAGTTGTTTTTCAATGCGGGTACAGAAAACAAAAGTTGTGAAGTCTGCTGACATCCAGCGCCCTTCCGTCGTATACGCTCAAAACTCCGCAGGAGCCGACTTGCCGGAGATCAAGTCAACGCAGTGTACTAGTTACACTGCGTTATCGAACTTCGCCAGCAAGCCGACTCCTGGAATCGCCCATCCCGCCAGAACGGCTGGCTTTAAGTTTTTATCGGAGAAATACAGAATTCTCCGTTCTTTAGCTCGGAGACCGGTGCTCCATCTCGCACCTTAATATGAAATTTCCCGGTGACCGGGGACGCATCAAAACAGACCGTTAGTGCTCCGCTTTTCGGATCATATGCTTGAGAGTCATGGATGCAGCGAACCAACGCATAGGGGTGTGGTAAAACAATTTCCTTCCCGAGATCGACCTCGTGAATTCTTATGAAGACTCCCTCTTTTACATGGTTTCCATCTAGATGACCAAAGAATATAAAAAATGCACCATTAGTCCAATTTAAAGATTGCGCCGGATAGATTTTACTCACGCCATCCACTTCTACCGTAGCCTCTCCAACTTCTTTTGGCGCATGCGCGGATTTATTGCTCAGCCATTTTTTAATATCCTTCATCTTCATTTCGTTCACCTTTTAAAATTAATGAACAACCTGATATGTAACGATCGAAAACCTAGCTCACAGTTAACGCAGGGTCAAATTTAAAGCCGCCAATAAACTATCATTTAACAACTTTAAAAAAATCCGACGAAATACTAATTCCACCCATCTAAACTGATATTAATGACAGTGGGCAAACTCGCTAAATATCTATAAATTTAAATGGCGAGCAGCCACATCTTGAATACTGTGCTATTTCAACCCGGCACAAAACTTGCCTTTCGTTGCGTATATTCAGTAACCGGATGCTTACATGCTCCACTCCCACCTCACCACCCTCAACGCCGTCTCCCTGATCCTCAGCACCTTCAAGGCCGAGGGCCTGTCGAGCGAAGCGCTGCTGGCCGGCAGTGGCATCAGTGCGGCAGACCTCAGCCGGGCCGACACGCGCATCACGACCAATCAGGAGATGCAGGTCTGCGCCAACGCCGTTGCCCTCAAACGCGACATCGGCCTGGAGCTGGGGCGGCGCATGCACGTTTCGTCCTACGGCATGCTCGGTTACGCATTGCTCACCAGTGCCACCTTCGGTGACGCATTACGTTTGGCGATGCGTTATCCGGCACTCCTGGGAACACTGTTCGAACTGAGTCTGGAAGACGACGGCGAGCGCGTCTGGTTCGTCGCCGCCGATTACCGGGAGAACCCGGCGCTGGCGGTGTTCAATGCCGAGTTCTGCCTGGTCTCGCTGAAAGTCATCTGCGACGACTTGCTCGGTCACCCGCTGCCGCTGCTGGCCGCACGCTTTGAACATGCCGCACCCGATTATGAATCGACTTACGCCGAGCACTTTGATTGCCCGCTGCACTTCGGTGCGCGGGACAACGCCTTTGCCTTCGACCAGCAGTGGCTAGACCAACCCTTGCCACTGGCGGATGTCATCACCCACCAGGCCATGGCTGAACGCTGCCGCAAGCAGAACACCGAGTTCACCGGGCGCCAGGCGTGGCTGGGGCGGATTCGCCAGCTGCTCAGGGCGCAATTGAATGCGGCACCGGGGCTTGAAGGCCTGGCCGAACAGATGAACTGTTCCGCGCGAACCTTGCGCCGGCACCTCAAGGACCTGGGCTGCAGTTATCAGGAGTTGCTCGACGAACTGCGTTTCGAACAGGCCAAGCAAATGCTTTGCGAGGATCAACTGCCGATCTACCGGATTGCCGAGGCGTTGGGCTTCAGCGAAACCGCGAGTTTCCGTCATGCGTTTGTGCGCTGGAGTGGTGTGGCGCCCAGCCAGTTCCGCCCGCACTGATCTTCATGTGGGAGCGAGCCCGCTCGCGAAGGCGTCGATGGTTCCGCCATAAATGCGACTGATACGCCGCTTTCGCGAGCAGGCTCGCTCCCACAGGTTGTGCATTCCATGCCCGGTTCGGGTGTTCAGCCGTGCCAACAAGGGGCGAATTTCGGTCAAATGTTTTGGCCACATTAATCCCCTTTTGGCCTTTCCTGCCGTTCTCCAAAACCGTCTGCGCCGCAAGACTGTGTTCAACCGAATCAGCCTGCGGAGAACAAGAAATGCTGACGATCTACTCGGACGATCACCACCTGCACCACGGCCGTTGTGAATTGATCGACGGGCAACTCAAGCCCTGCTTCGAGATGCCTTCACGTGCCGACCATGTATTGGCACGGGTGCAAAACCAGAACCTCGGTCCGGTAGAAGGACCGAAGGATTTTGGCCTCGAACCCATCGCGCGCATCCACAGCCGCGACTACCTCGACTTCTTCAAAGGCGCCTGGGCCCGTTGGACCGAGTTCAACACCGACGGCGACTTGCTGCCCTACACCTGGCCGGCCCGTACCTTGCGCCGTATCAAGCCCACCAGCCTGCACGGCGAACTCGGTTACTACAGCTTCGACGGCGGCGCCCCCATCACCGCCGGCACCTGGCAAGCCGCGTACAGCGCGGCGCAAGTGGCGCTCACCGCTCAAGCGCAAATCCAGCGCGGCGCCCACAGCGCCTTCGCCCTGTGCCGTCCACCGGGACACCACGCCGCCGGCGATTTGATGGGGGGTTATTGCTACCTCAACAACGCCGCCATCGCCGCTCAGGCGTTCCTCGATCAGGGCCACAAAAAGGTCGCGATCCTCGATGTCGACTACCACCACGGCAACGGCACCCAGTCGATTTTCTACGAGCGCAGTGACGTCTTGTTCACCTCGATCCACGGCCACCCGGAAGCCGAGTTCCCATTCTTCCTCGGCTATGAAGATGAGTTGGGCGAAGGTCCCGGCGAGGGTTTCAACTTCAACTACCCGCTGGCCGCAGGTTCGGGCTGGGACATCTGGAGCGCGGCGCTGGAGCAGGCCTGCAAAGAGATCGAAAACTACGGTGCCGACATCATCGTCGTGTCCCTGGGCGTCGACACCTTCAAGGATGATCCGATCTCGCAATTCAAGCTCGATAGCCCGGATTACCTGGCCATGGGCAAGCGCATTGCCGGTCTTGGCAAACCAACGCTGTTCGTGATGGAAGGTGGCTACGCCGTTGAGGAAATCGGCATCAATGCCGTGAACGTTCTCGAAGGTTTTGAAAGCGCCCAGGGGAAATAACAACAATGAACAGACTCAAGCGTTTTATCGCGCCAGCGTTATGCGCCACGGTACTCAGCGGCGCTGTGCATGCCCAAGAGCGAACGTTGCGCGTCTACAACTGGTTCGACTACATCACGCCCAAGGCCCTGGAAGACTTCAAGGCGCAGAACACCCAGACCAAACTGGTCTACGACATTTTCGACACCAACGAGGCCCTTGAAGCCAAATTGCTGACTGGCAACTCCGGCTACGACGTGGTGGTGCCATCCAACGTGTTCCTCGCCAAGCAAATTGAAGCCGGTGTGTTCCAACCGCTGGACCGCAGCAAGTTGCCGAACTGGAACCACCTCGATCCCAAGCTGATGAAACTGATCGAGGCCAATGACCCTGGCAACCAATTCGCCGTGCCTTACATGTACGGGACCATCCTGATCGGCTTCAATCCGGACAAGGTCAAGGCAGCGCTGGGTGCCGATGCTCCGGTGGACAGTTGGGACCTGATCTTCAAGGAAGAGAACATCAGCAAGCTCAAGCAGTGCGGCGTCGCCCTGCTCGATTCGCCATCGGAGATCCTGCCCCTGGCCCTGCAACACCTGGGCCTGGACCCCAACAGCAAAAAACCTGCGGACTACGACAAGGCAGAAGCGCTGTTGATGAAAATCCGTCCGTACGTCACCTACTTCCATTCCTCCAAATACATGGCCGACATCGCCAACGGCGACATTTGCGTCGCAGTCGGTTATTCCGGCAGCTTCTCCCAGGCCGCCAATCGCGCCAAGGAAGCCAAGAACGGCGTGATTGTCGACATGCGCCTGCCCAAGGAAGGCGCGCCGATCTGGTTCGACATGCTGGCCATTCCGAAAGGTGCGAAAAACACAGAGGACGCCTACACCTTCATCAACTATTTGCTGCAACCTCAGGTGATCGCCCCAGTCAGCGACTTTGTCGGCTACCCGAACCCGAACAAGGACGCCACAGAACTGGTCGACCCGGCAATCCGCAATAACCCGAACCTGTACCCGACCGAAACGGCGATGAGCACGCTCTACACCCTGCAACCGCTGCCGCGCGATGCCGAGCGTGCGCGGACCCGGGCCTGGACCAAGATCAAGTCCGGGACTTGATAACAAGCACTGTTGCACTGACGACCATGACCTGTGGGAGCGAGCCCGCTCGCGAAAGGGTCGGTACATCCGCCAAATCTGCTGTGGTTGGAATACCGTCTTCGCGAGCAGGCTCGCTCCCACAGGAGTTACGCTTTAGTGACCCCACGCCGAACGCAACCGCACCAATGCCGCCTGAATGTCAGCGTCCGGCACAGCGGCGAACCCCAACACCAGACCGGCACGCTCATCTGCTGGCCGGGTCGAATCCGGTAGCCAATAGCTGCTCAACGCATTGATCTCAACCCCCACCGTCTCGGCTAGCGCCACCAACTCACGTTCGCGAGCCACGCTCTCGACCGGAACTGTCAAATGCAGCCCGGCTGCCACACTCGGCAGACTGCCCAAGCCGGGGATATCTTTTGGCCAATCCGCCAGAAGGGTGTTGCGACGACTCAGAGCAGCCCGCCGCATCCGCCGGATGTGTCGCTGAAAATGCCCTGCCGCCATGAACTCGGCCATCACCGCTTGAGTGCTGACTTCCGAGTGCCGGACGTCCACCGCGCGGCGTTGCGAAAACGCATCCACCAGTGGCGGCGGCAGCACCAGATAACCCAGGCGCAACGCTGGAAAAGCAACCTTGCCGAAGGTCCCGACGTACAAAACCCGCCCCTGACGATCGAGTGCCGCCAACGGCGCCAATGGCGCGCCGCTGTAGCGATACTCGCCATCGTAGTCGTCCTCGACGATCCAACCTTGGGTGCGCTCGGCCCAGGCGAGCAATTCAAGGCGGCGCGCCAGGCTCATGACCACACCGGTCGGGTACTGGTGCGAAGGTGTGACATAGACCAGACGACAGTCATTGAGCGCTGACAATTCGGCGCAATCGATGCCCTCGCTGTCCACCGACACGCCGTGCAGGTGCGCCCCGGCCACCGCGAAGGCATGACCGGCAGCCCGATACCCCGGATTTTCAATGGCCACCCCATCGCCGGGCTCCACCAGCAACTGTGCACAAAGGCTGATTCCCTGTTGCGCGCCACTGGTGATCACAATTTGCTCAGCTGTGCACTGCATGCCGCGGGAACTGCGCAAATAAGCCGCGATCATGCCCCGCAACCGCGCATCGCCGGCCGGGTCGCCATAACACAGCTGTTGTAAATCCGGTTTGCGCCAGAAAGCCGCGTTCAGCTTGGCCCACACCTCAAAAGGAAACAGATCGAATGCCGGAACACCCACCCTGAAAGCACGAGGCGGACCGCTCGGTGGCACAGGTAAATGGTTCTTTTCAACACGTCGTAAAGCACCGCTGTGGATAACTTTGCTGGATGAAACTACAGGTAAATCCTGCCATTTTGTGGATAAGGCTGTGGGTAAGCCTGTTGACAACCCTGTGGATACTTTTGTGGATAGTTTTTTCCCAGGCATCGCGCTTTGCGGCAACTGCGCGACATAAGTCCCGTCACCGACCCGCCCCTCGATAAAGCCTTCTGCATACAGCTGATCGTAGGCGCGCACCACGCTGTTGCGCGAAATCGACAGTGCCGCGGCCAGATCCCGGCTGGCCGGCAAACGCGTGCCGCTGGCCAGTCGTCCGTCGAGCACGCGTAAACGCAATGCCTGATAGAGCTGACGGCTCAGGCCCTGGCGGCGATCGAGTTCGATGCCGGCCGGGTTGAACGACAGGGACAGCGGCTCGCTATTCATGTTAATGGACCTATGAAATTGGTCATTAATGGCTCTTACAACAGACCAATAGCGTGCCTAGGATGCAGGCATTCGCCAAGGAAAACTTCACCATGTATACGCCCCGCGCTTTTGCCATCGATGAGTTGTCCCAACTGCACGAACTGATCCTGGCCACCCGCCTCGCCATATTGGTAACCAACGGCGAACACGGTTTGCAGGCCAGTCATGTACCCGTGCTACTCCATCGTGAACAGGGCCCGAACGGCACGCTGTACGGGCATCTGGCCAAGGCCAATCCGCAGTGGAAAGACCTGCGCGACAGCGCCGAAGCCCTGCTGATTTTTTCCGGTGCCGATGCCTACGTCAGCCCGGGCTTTTATCCGAGCAAGGCCGAGCACGGCAAAGTCGTCCCGACCTGGAACTACGTCGCCGTACACGCCTATGGCCGCGCCGAAACATTCAGCGATGGCGGACGGCTGCTCGACCTCGTCAGCACCCTGACCGATCGCCATGAGAGCAGCCGTGCCCAGCCCTGGAAAGTCGCCGATGCGCCCGCCGATTACATCGACGGCATGCTCAAGGCCATCGTCGGTTTCGCCGTGCCGATCGAACGCCTGGAGGGCAAGCGCAAGCTCAGTCAGAACCGTAGCACCGCAGACATCGCCGGTGTGCGCGAAGGGTTGGCCGCCAGCCCTGACGTGCACGATCAGGCCCTCGCCCACTTGATGCGTTAAGGAATGAACATGAGTCAGATCGAGATTCGCCCGGTCAGCGCCGACGACCACGGCGCCTGGCTGCCGCTGTGGCAAGCCTACCTGCGCTTCTACAACACCGAACTGCCCGAAGCCGTCACCCAAAGCACCTGGCAGCGCCTGCTCGACCCGAGCGAACCGACCCACGCCGCCCTCGCCTGGGCTGACGGCAAAGCGGTGGGCATGGTGCATTTCATCTACCATCGTTCGAACTGGAGCATCGAAGATTCCTGCTACCTGCAAGACCTGCTGGTAGAACCGCAAACCCGTGGCACCGGCGTCGGTCGCCTGCTGATCGAACACGTCTACGCTACCGCCAAGGCCGACGGTTGCTGCAAAGTGCATTGGCTGACTCACGAAACCAACGCCACAGCGATCCAGCTCTACGAGCGCATCGCCGAACGCCCCGGTTTCATTCAGTTTCGTAAAGCCATCTGAGGCTCAAGGAGAACAACATGTCGACTTCACTCGCCGATTGGAAAGGCGTTCCGGCACCTTCGGTGCAAACGATCGAAGGACGCTTTATCCGCCTGGAAAAACTCGACCCGGCGCGCCACGGCGACGATTTGTTCAAAGCCCTGCAAGGCCCCGGGGCCGACCCCAAGCTCTGGGACTACTTGCCGTACGGCCCGTTCCCGGAACGCAGCGCCTTCAATGACTGGCTGAACAACCACGCCGCCAACAGCGACCCGTATTTCTTCAGCGTGATCGACCGCGCCAGCGGCGAGGTGCAAGGCATCCTCAGCCTGATGTCCATCGTCCCGGCCCAGGGCCGCATCGAAATCGGCCACGTCACCTTCGGCGCCCCGATGCAGCGCTCGCCGAAAAGCACCGAGGCAGTGTATCTGCTTGCCAAGGAGTCCTTCGCCCTCGGCTACCGTCGCCTGGAATGGAAGTGCAACAACGGCAACGCCCGCTCCAAATACGCGGCTGAGCGTCTGGGCTTCACTTTCGAAGGCGTGTTCCGCCAGCACATGGTGGTCAAGGGTCAGAACCGGGATACGGCGTGGTATTCGATTCTGGACTCGGAATGGCCGGCGATTGCCGCGGGGTTCGAGCAGTGGTTGAGTGATGAAAACCAAACGGGGTCGGGGCAACTGAAAACGCTGACTGAGTGCCGTGGATAATCTTCAGCGCCTGGATGTACGCCTTCGCGGGCGGCGTTCCGACTTGCCCGCGAAGCGCTTTTCAACACAGCCCGACATCAATCTGTAAAAACCATCCGCTATACAGGACGCCCCGCTTATAACGAAACGGACGTCCAAAATGCCCTTCTCGCCCCAGCGCCTGGCGCTCGTCATCGCTCTGTCGATCAGCACCGGCACCCTCGCGGCACCGTATAAAACCGTGCAGATCGATACCGCCACCACCACAGCGCAAACCCTGGGTGGCGCTGACACGTTGACGATTTCGGCGCCGGGCAGCATTACCAATGCCGGCAAAGCCGTCAGCCTCAAGGACGGTACTGCCGGCGCCGGGGTGGTGATTGATAACGCGGGGCAGATTGTTTCTACCGGTGGCCGGGCGATTGACAGCAGTGGCGACCTGACCCAGGCGCGCAACTACAGCATTTACAACCGCGCGGGCGGGCAGATTCTGGGGTTCAACGATGCGCTGCGCATCGACAGCAACTTCGTCAGCGGCAGTCTGTTGATCGATAACAGCGGCATCATCCGCTCCACCACCGGCCAGGGCCTGGACCTGGATGCACTGCGCAGTGCCGGGGTCACGACCACGATCATCAACCGCGCGGGCGGACTGATTCGCGGCGATGCCAGCGACGGCATGAAGACCGGTGCCAACGCGACCATCACCAACTACGGCGAGATCTCCACCGGCGATTCACACAATGCCGACGAGAAGTTCGACGGTGTCGATATCGACTCGGCAACTGGCGTGACAGTGACCAACTACGGCAACATTTCCGGTGGGCGTCACGGCATCACCACTGATCTGGGTGCGACCCTGACCAACTTTGGGCACATCACCGGGCGCAACGGCTCCGGTTTCGGCTCCGATGGCGATGGCACGGTGATCAACCACGGCATCATTACCGGCGCCTATTCAGGGTTGCAGCCAAATGGCGACGGCGATGGCGTAGACATCGACAAAATCGCCCATATCGAAAACTACGGCACCATTCAGGGCGTCGGTGCCGGTGGTGTGGACAAGGCTGGCTTCGCCAACGGCAGCGAAGGCATCGCACTCGGCGGCGGCTATATTCTCAACGCCAGCGGCGCGCTGATCAGCGGCGCCGACAGCGCGATTCTGGTGGATGACGGCAGCGGCGGCTCAGGGTTGGCGGCGACCACCCTGGAGAACTTCGGGACCATCCAGGGCCTCAATGGCTTCGGTGTGAAATTCGTCGGCGAGTTCGCCGACAGCGTGACCAACGGCGGCACCATCAGCGGTAGTAACGGCCTGGCGCTGGACCTCGGCGGCGGCAACGACAGTCTGACCCTGCGCAACGGCAGCCGTTTCATCGGCGCAGTGGATGGCGGCAGCGGTTACGACCGTGTGGTGATGGACGACGCGGCGGGCGGCAGCTTCGGCGGCAGTCGCCATTTCGAATGGCTGGAGGTCAAGCAAGGCGCCTGGACACTCACCGGCAGCGGCGACTTCAGCGACGGCGGCGCCGTGCGCAACGGCGCAACCCTGATCAACCACGGCAGCATTGCCGGCAGCCTGACGGTGGATGCCGGCGGTGTGTATGCCGGGGGTGGTTCGGTGGGCAATCTCGACGTCAATGGCACCTTGCGAACCGACACCGGTCTCGGCACGGCAACCATCGTGCACGACCTGAGCATGGGCCGCGCATCGACCCTCGCCTATGGCGTCAATGCTGACGGCAGCAGCGCCCCGGTGCAGGTCGGCGGCACAGCCAACCTCAATGGCGCGACCCTGGCGGTCAATCCCGGCAGCGGTACCTATCCGTGGCAAAGCCACTACACCGTGCTGCAAGCCGCACGCATCAACGGCACGTTCGGCACGGTCACCAGTGACTACGCATTCCTCACACCAACGCTCGCCTACACGCCAACCCAGGTCGATCTGACCTATACCCGCAACGACGTGACCTTCAATGAATTCGCCGTCACCGGCAACGGCAGCAACGCCGCCAACAGCCTGGCGTCACTGGGCAGGAACAACGCGTTGTATAACGCTTTGTTGAACACCACCAACGCTACGGCCGGCGCGGCGATTGAACAACTGAGCGGCGCCAGCAATGCCAATCTGACCAGTGCGACACTCGGCGCCAGCAGTCAGGTCGGCGCCAGCATGCTTTCGGCGATGCAGCAAATGGGCGGCAGCCCGGGCCTGATGGTCGGTCTGGATCAACGCGACACGCCGGTCCTCGCCGCCAATGGCGTACCGTTCGAAGCCCGCCATTTGAACGACCCGAATGCTCGCGGCCGTCTCTGGCTGCAGGCCATCGGCGGTTACGGCAAGCTGGACGGCGAACACGGCAACAACGGTCTGGAACAACGCACCAAAGGCAGCGTGCTGGGTGCGGATTGGTCGCTGAATCCACAGTGGCGCCTGGGTGTGCTTGGCGGCTATTCGAAGACCGATCTGGATGCCACGGGCGCCGACGGCAAAGTTGAGAGCTGGCATGCCGGTGTTTATGCGCAACATCAAAACGGCCCATTGGCCCTGCGCCTCGGCGCGGCGTACAGCGGCCATCAGGGCGAGAGCAAACGCACCATCGCATTCAATGGTTTCAGCGACCGCCCCAAAGGCGACTACGACGCCGACAGCCAGCAGGCTTTCGCTGAACTCGGCTACGCCATGGGCAGCGGCCGGCTCAGTGCCGAGCCGTTTGCCAGCCTCGGCTACCAGCGCTACCACCGTGACAGTTATCAGGAAAAAGGCGGCGCCGCCTCTCTGCACGTCGATGGACAAACCCAGGACAACTTCAGCACCACCTTCGGCCTGCGCCTGGCACACCTGAGCAGTCTGGATAACGGCATGAGCCTGACCCCGCGTATGACTGCGGGCTGGAAACACACCTACGGCGATGTCAGCAATTCAACCCGGCAGGCATTTGTGACGGGTGGCACGGCGTTCAGTGTCGATGGCGTTTCGCTGGATCGGGACAGCCTGGTGCTGGAGGCAGGGCTGGATGTGGGCATCTCGGCTCGTCATTCGCTGGGTATCGGGTACAGCGGGGAAATCGGCAACAACAGCCGCAATCACGGTTTGATCGGGCAGTGGCAAATGAGTTTCTGATCGCTGAATCAATGCAATACCTGTGGGAGCGAGCCTGCTCGCGAAGGCGGTAATACATTCAACATTTGTGCAGGCTGACACTACGCATTCGCGAGCAGGCTCGCTCCCACAATTAACCCGCGTTTCTTCAGTGCAAAAAAAAGGGGAGCACATGCCCCCCCGAGGTTTAAAGCGTTGTACCGAGGTTGTTAATTCAACCTTCGATCTCGATCAGGATTTCGCCAGGGTTGACCCGGTCGCCCTTGGCCACGTGAATGGCGGTGACTTTACCGGCGATGGCAGCCTGGACTTCGGTTTCCATCTTCATCGCTTCGGTGATCAGCACGGCCTGGCCTGCCTTGACGGTGTCGCCTTCCTTGACCAGCACATCGACGATGTTGCCCGGCATGGTGGTGCTGACGTGGCCCGGCGCAGTCGCTTGCTTGCGCTTGCTGCTGCCGCCGCTGACGAATTCGTTGAGCGGTTCGAACACCACTTCTTCCGGCATGCCATCGATGGACAGGTAGAAGTGACGCTTGCCTTCAGCCTTGACGCCGACACCGGTGATGTCGACGCGATAGGTTTCACCGTGAACGTCGATGACGAATTCGGTCGGCACGCCTTCACCGCCGGCCGAGGCAACACCGCCGGCCTCAGGAATCGGCAACAACACTTCCGGTGTCAGGGTGCCGGCGGCACGCTCTTCGAGGAACTTGCGGCCGATGTCCGGGAACATGGCAAAGGTCAGCACGTCTTCTTCAGACTTGGCCAGGGCACCGATATCGGCACGCAGCTTGGCCATTTCCGGCTTGAGCAGGTCGGCCGGGCGAACGTCGATCACCTCTTCGCTGCCAATGGCCTGGCGACGCAGTTTCTCGTTCACGGCGCCTGGCGCCTTGCCGTAGCCGCCTTGCAGATACAGCTTCACTTCGTTGGTGATGGTTTTGTAGCGCTCGCCGGCCAGCACGTTGAAGAACGCCTGGGTGCCGACAATCTGCGAGGTCGGGGTCACCAGCGGCGGGAAGCCGAGGTCTTCGCGAACACGCGGGATCTCTGCCAACACTTCGCTCATGCGATTAAGGGCGCCCTGCTCTTTGAGCTGGTTGGCCAGGTTGGAGATCATGCCGCCCGGGACCTGGTTGACCTGTACGCGGGTATCGACGGCGGTGAATTCGCTTTCGAACTGGTGGTACTTCTTGCGTACGGCGTAGAAATACAGGCCGATTTCCTGCAGCAGTTCCAGGTTCAGACCGGTGTCGTACTCACTGCCTTTAAGGGCGGCGACCATCGACTCGGTACCCGGGTGGCTGGTGCCGGAGGCGAAGCTGGAGATCGCGGTGTCGATGTGGTCGGCACCGTTTTCGATGGCCTTGAGCTGGCACATCGCGGCCAGGCCGGCCGTGTCATGGGAGTGGATGAACACAGGCAGCGACTGCTCGGCTTTCAACGCCCTGACCAGTTCGCCGGTGGCGTATGGGGTCAGCAAACCGGCCATGTCCTTGATCGCCACCGAGTCACACCCCATGGCTTCCATTTGCTTGGCTTGTGCCACGAACGCATCAATGGTGTGCACCGGGCTGGTGGTGTAGGCGATGGTGCCCTGGGCGTGCTTGCCCGCTGCTTTCACCGCTTCGATGGCCACACGCAGGTTACGCACATCGTTCATGGCGTCGAAGATGCGGAACACGTCGATGCCGTTGACCGCGGCCTTGGCCACGAAAGCCTTGACCACATCATCGCTGTAGTGGCGGTAACCCAGCAGGTTCTGGCCGCGCAAGAGCATTTGCAGACGGGTGTTAGGCAATGCCGCGCGCAGCTGACGCAGACGCTCCCACGGGTCTTCCTTCAGGAAGCGCACACAGGCGTCGAACGTGGCGCCGCCCCAGCATTCCAGCGACCAGTAGCCGACTTTGTCGAGCTTGTCGCAGATCGGCAGCATGTCTTCGGTGCGCATGCGGGTCGCGAGCAGCGATTGGTGGGCGTCGCGCAGGATGGTGTCGGTTACGTGAATCTTCTTGCTCATTGTTCTATTCCTCACAGGCCTGCGTGGGCGGCGATGGCGGCGGCGATGGCCAGGGCCAGCTCTTCGGGTTTGCGCTTGATCGAGTAGTTGGTCAGTTCAGGGTGGCTTTCAACGAAGCTGGTATTGAACTGGCCGCTACGGAATTCCGGATTGCGCAGGATTTCCTGATAGTAGGCGGCGGTGGTCTTGACCCCTTGCAGACGCATGTCGTCGAGGGCGCGCAAACCACGGTCCATAGCCTCTTCCCAGGTCAGCGCCCACACCACCAGTTTCAGGCACATGGAATCGTAGAACGGCGGAATGGTGTAACCGGTGTAGATCGCCGTATCGGTACGTACGCCGGGACCGCCGGGTGCGTAGTAACGAGTGATCTTGCCGAAGCTCGGCAGGAAGTTGTTTTTCGGGTCTTCGGCGTTGATCCGGAATTGCAGGGCGAAACCACGGTGGTGGATGTCTTCCTGTTTCACCGAAAGCGGCAGGCCGGAAGCAATGCGGATCTGCTCGCGGACAATGTCGATGCCGGTGATTTCTTCGGTGATGGTGTGTTCCACCTGCACCCGGGTGTTCATCTCCATGAAGTACACCTCGCCCTCGGCGAGCAAGAACTCCACGGTACCGGCGTTCTCATAACCCACGGCTTTGGCGGCACGTACCGACAGGTCGCCGATGTAGGCGCGCTGCTCAGGGGTCAGCTGCGGGCTCGGGGCAATCTCGATCAGCTTCTGGTTGCGGCGCTGGATCGAGCAGTCACGCTCGAACAGATGCACCACGTTGCCAAAGCTGTCGCCGAGGATCTGCGCTTCGATATGTTTCGGATTGACGATGCATTTTTCCAGGAACACTTCCGCAGAACCGAAGGCCTTGGTGGCTTCGGAGATGACCCGCGGGAAAGCCTGCTCGAGTTCTTCGCGGCTGTTGCAGCGACGGATACCGCGGCCACCACCACCGGACGTGGCCTTGAGCATCACCGGATAACCGATGCGATCGCCTTCGCTCAGGGCTTCTTCGATCCCCGAGACGTTGCCTTCGGTGCCCGGAGTGACCGGCACGCCAGCCTTGATCATGCTGCGGCGGGCTTCGGTCTTGTCGCCCATACGGCGAATGACTTCAGCCGATGGACCAATGAACTTGATACCGCGCTCGGCGCAGATGTCCGCCAATTCGGCGTTTTCCGAAAGGAAACCGTAGCCAGGATGCAACGCATCGCAACCGGTCTCCACGGCCAGGTTCACCAGCTTGCGCGGGTTCAGGTAACCCGCCAGGGGCTCGGCACCAATACTGTGGGCCTCGTCCGCACGCTTCACATGCAGGGCATGGCGGTCGGCGTCGGAATAGATCGCGACCGAGCGGATGCCCATTTCGGCGCAGGCACGCACGATTCGTACGGCAATCTCACCACGGTTGGCGATCAGGATCTTTGTTATCACTTGGAAATTCCCTTGAGCCGGTGGTACCCACGACCTGCTAGACCAGGTCGACGCGTGACCAAATGTTTCAATTTGATCGCAGGACCACACTAGCGCTCACAAGGGATTAACAAAAATGAATAATAATTGGGTCACGCATAAGTAAAGACTTATAGTTAGCTCATCAGCCTGCGGCGAGAAAATAAAAAAATGCGTAAGTCCTTGATGCGTATGACGTTGCGTCAATTGCAGATCTTCAACGAAGTCTGTGATCTAAGGTCCTATAGCCGCGCAGCCGACGAAATGTCGCTCACACAACCGGCCGTCAGCCTGCAGATTCGTCAACTCGAGGAGCTGATTGGTCAACCTTTGTTCGATTACGTCGGCAAAAAACTCTACATGACGGAAGCGGCTGAAGCACTGCAACGCGCCAGCCGGGACATTTTCGGGCGCCTGGAAAACCTCGACATGCAGCTCTCCGACATGCAGGGCTCATTGCAGGGGCAGCTGAAACTGGCGGTTGAATCCAGCGCCAAGTACTTCGTCCCCCACCTGTTTGCCGCGTTCAAGCGTCAGCATCCGGAAGTGAACCTGCAACTGACGGTGGTCAACCGCGGCCAAGTGATTCGACGCCTCTCCGATAACCGCGATGACCTGGTGATCATGTCCATGGTGCCGCAAGACATGGGGCTGGAGTTCCTGCCGTTCCTCAACAACCCGATCGTCGCTGTCGCGCCGCCCGATCATCCGCTGTGCCACATGGGGCCGTTGCGCCTGCAGGATCTTGAACCTTACACCCTGTTGCTGCGCGAACCCGGCTCCGGCACACGCCTTGCCTGCGAAGAGTATTTTAAGGAGAAGCGCGTGCACTTCAACCAGACCCAGGAAGTCTCGTCAGCCGAAGCCCAGCGTGAATGTGTGTTGGCAGGCCTGGGCGTGGCGCTGTTGACGCGCCACGCCCTGAACCTGGAACTGGCGACCGGCGGGTTGATTGAGTTGCCGGTCGAAGAATTGCCGCTGTACCGCAGCTGGTGCCTGGTGCAGGCCAAGGCCAAACGGCTGTCACCGGTGGCTCACGCATTCCTTGCGTTTGTGCGAAGTGAGCGGGTGCAGATCAGCGGCCTGGTTGAGCGTTTCGACGGGAAGCTGTCGAGGCCGCCTGCCAGTAATTGAGTTCGAACTCTTCCGGAAAATCGCCGATCTCGGCAAGAAGCTGACGGCGTTCGCAGCGATCTTCGATGGCGCGGCGAAATTCCATGCGGCGCTGATCTTCCTGCTGACGACGGGTTTTGACGGCGCTGTTGCGTTCTTCGTAGGGCTGGGCCATTTCGAGTCTCCCAAGGCGAGTACGGGAGCTTCAAGATAGGCGCGGGGGATGACGGTTTGGCGGCTTGGGCGTTACAGCCTGATGAAAGTTACCGCCGCTCCTGTGGCGAGGGAGCTTGCTCCCGTTCTGTTGCACAGCAGCCGCAGATCGTTGAATACCATCCAACAGAAACTGCGGAGAATGATTTTAGGGCCGCTTCGCGGCCCAGCGGGAGCAAGCTCCCTCGCCACAAGGTCGGCGCCCGACCTGAATCAGTCGTCCAGCGCTTTCACCGACTTTGGCGACAATCGCAAACTGCGCAGGCTGCGCTTGACGCTCTTGAGGTGGTTGACCAGGCTCGGCCCGCGCGCCATGGCCACGCCCATTGCCAGGACGTCGATCACCACCAGGTGAGCGATCCGCGAGGTCAGCGGCGTGTAGATTTCGGTGTCCTCATGCACGTCGATTGCCAGGTTGACGGTCGACAGCTCAGCCAACGGCGTCTGGCTTGGGCACAGGGTGATCAACGAAGCACCGCTTTCGCGCACAAGGTTGGCGGTGATCAGCAGGTCCTTGGAACGCCCGGACTGGGAAATGCAGATCGCCACATCGGTCGGTTTCAGGGTCACCGCCGACATCGCCTGCATGTGCGGGTCGGAATACGCTGCCGCTGTCAGCAGCAAACGGAAAAACTTGTGCTGCGCATCTGCCGCTACCGCACCCGAGGCGCCAAAGCCATAGAACTCCACGCGCTGGGCCTGGGACATCAGCGTCACCGCTCGCTGCAACTCCACCGGATCGAGCTTCTCGCGAACCTCCATCAGGGTATGCAGGGTGGTGTCGAAGATTTTCAGGCTGTAGTCGGCGACCGAGTCATCTTCATGGATCGCGAACTGCCCGAAACTCGCACCTGCCGCCAGGCTTTGGGCCAGTTTCAACTTCAGGTCCTGAAACCCGGAGCAACCGATGGCACGGCAAAAACGCACGATGGTCGGTTCGCTGATGCCGACGCTATGGGCCAGGTCGGCCATGGAACTGTGCATCACGGCCGCGGGGTCAAGCAGCACGTGATCGGCGACCTTGAGCTCCGACTTGCGTAACAGGTGGCGAGACTGGGCGATGTGTTGCAGCAGATTCAAAGGGCTGGACTCTTTGTTATTGGCAGGTGCCGGGGATGTAGCACGCTTGTAGTTATACTACATGAATCGGCATTTTGCCTGCTCAATGCGTAACCAGATCCCTCGATTTCAGGTACTCGCACCTCATGTAGCACTCCGTTTCGATGCTCAAGCACGTCATCGTTGCGCGAACTGGCCATGACAACGAATAAATATTCGCCGATCAAAGTACTACCCGTAGTTATTACATTGACATTCACAAAAACATACAGCCTTACAAACCAGAACCTCAAACCTCTCCAATTCTCCATTTCAGATAGATATATTAATCCGGCAGGAAGCCACCTTATTTAATTAAAGGGATTATTAAACATGAGTATTAAAACCAAAAACTGGACCGCACAAATCGACCGGATGCCGGGCAACCCGTCGTTCCGTGTCTATGCCACCGTAACCGTACCCCACAGCGGTGTCACACCCAAACTGGAATACATGAAGCTGCAGGACAAGTCATTCAATGTGCGGTTGGAACTGAAACTGGAAACATCCGATGAGCCATCCTTGCAAGTTGAAACCGACAAGTTTGTCGAATACAAAGTAATGGGTGACTCCAATGTCCCAAGCGTTAGCATTTTCTATAAAGGCGAGTTGCTGCACCGTATCGATAAAGTTCAGATAACCAACTAAGAAAAAGAGTAGCTTCAGGGCTTCCCGTCGCCCCTCGAACAGGGGCGGCGGGACATTCCCTTCACTCCATGCTTTGTTCGCGCAACAAGCCTGCCAGCCCATCCGCCTCTATCGGCCGACTGATGAGATAGCCTTGAACCTCATCGCAGTGCTCGCCATTGAGAAATTCAAGCTGCTCGCGCCGCTCCACGCCTTCAGCCACGACTTTCAACGACAAGCCATGGGCCATGGCAATGATCGCTCGGGTGATCGCTGCATCCTCTGTGCCCTCCCCCAGGCCCCGAATGAACGCTTGATCGATCTTCACGTAATCCACTGGAATCCGCTTGAGGTAGCTCAGGGATGAATAGCCAGTGCCAAAATCGTCGATCGCCAGCTTTACGCCCAGATCACGCAGCTGCTGGAAGGTCGCGATGATGTGCTCGACGCTGTCCAGCAACTGACTTTCAGTGAGTTCCAGCTCCAGGTAGTGCGGTGCCAGGCCGGTTTCTTCCAACACCTGCCGCACGAGACTGACCAGCTTGCCCTGCCGCAGTTGATGCACCGACAAATTGACGGAAACCCGAATCGGCTCAAGCCCCAGCCGCTGCCACTCGCAGGCTTGCCAGCAAGCCTGGCGCAGCACGAACTCGCCGATCGGACCAATCAAGCCGGTTTCTTCGGCCAAGCCGATGAAGTCTCCCGGCGGCACGCGCCCCATGGTCGGGTGATCCCAACGCACCAACGCCTCGGCGGCATTCAGTTTGCCCGTGGCGAGGCACAGTTTCGGCTGGTAAAAAACCTTCAACTGCTTCTCTTCAACCGCTTTACGCAGCTGGTTTTCCAGCTGCAAGCGCTCCAGCGTGCTGGCTTGCAAGCTGTCGGTGTAGAACTGGAAGTTGTTGCCACCCAAATGCTTGGCATGTTGCATGGCCATGTTCGATTGGCTGACCAACGCGGAAATTTCCCGGGCATTGTCCGGCAACAGACTGATGCCCATCGACGCGCTGACCACCAGTTCATGCCCTTCGACCGTCACCGGCAAACGCAACTTGTTCGCCAAACGTGTGGCCACCCGCGCCAGGCTCGACAGGTTGCCATAGGCGTTGAACAGCACCGCGAACTCATCGCCGGACAAACGCGCGATGGTGTCCGCCTCGGGCAGCGCATTGACCAGTCGCCGGGCCATTTTCTGCAACAACTGGTCGGCGACTTCATGACCCAGACTGTCGTTGAGTTGTTTGAAGCGGTCCAGGTTGATGTGTAGCAGCGCCAGGCTGCGATAGCCGCCCTGACGCACACGCTGATGCGCCTCGCTGAGCCGTTCGCGAAACATCGAACGGTTGGCCAGGCCGGTGAGTTCATCGTAATGGGTCAGGTAGCGCATCCGCTCTTCGGATTCTCGGCGAGCGGAGAGATCTGCGAAGAAGCCGACGATATGGCTAACCTTTCCCCGAGTATCGCGCACAGTATTCAACTGCAACCATTGCGGATACATCTCGCCATTCTTGCGGGTTTCCACCAGTTCGCCCTGCCAGCTGCCGTGCTGCTCCAGCGCCTGATGAATCGCTGCGTAATGACGGCGAGCGTCGCGGCTGCATGGCAACTCGACGACATTGCGCCCGAGCATGTCCTCGATCTCATAACCGGTTACACGACTGAAGGCCTGATTGACCGCGATCAGGGCGTAGCTGGGGTCGAAGATCATGATGCCTTCGCTGGCTGCCTCGAACACCGTCGCCGCCAATTGTTGCTGCTCTTCAAGTGCCTTGCTGACGCTGATGTCACGGCGAGTGCCCACCATGCGGATCACCCGGCCGTTTTCGGCCCGCTCGACCGCCCGCCCGCGATCCTCGATCCAGACCCAGTGACCGTCGCCGTGGCGCACGCGGTATTCGATCTGATAATCCTCGGTGCGACCCTTCAAATGCTCGACCAACGCCTTTTTCAGTGCCGGAAGATCCTCGGGATGCAGACGGGGCTTGAGGTGGCGCAACATCGCCGTCACGTATTCCGGCTCCAGGCCGAACAATTCCTGAATGTGCGTGTGATGGACTTCGTCGGTTTGCAGGTTCCAGTCCCACAGTCCCAGCTCACTGGCCTTCAATGCCAACGCCAGACGCGCTTCACTCTTGCTCAATGCCTGGTTGGCGGCGTCCAGTTCCAGGCTGCGCTGGGCCACGCGAGTTTCCAGATCGACCTGGATTTCACGCAATTCGTCTTCGGCACGCCGGCGTTGATCGATTTCCCTGGCCAGCTCTTTATTGAGTTGATCGCTGCAGTTTTGCGCCTGCTGCAGATGTTCGATCAGCGCCTGATTCTGGAACCGTCGCAACAGGCCGTTATCGATCAGCCGATTGACCTGCCAGGCAACCACGCTCAATGCACCGAGCAAAATCAGTCCAAACCAGCCCCACCCCTGCTCCTGCCCCCAAAACATGTAGGCGATGGCCGGCAATAAACAGGGCAAGGTGAACGACAGAAACGCCGGCAGGCTGACGGCGTAGGCAACACTGGCTGAAAGGGCGGCCGCGCCGATCAGACCGAAAACCCAGGCTTGCTGGATGAAATTGTCGGCGGGAACCAGGGCGATACCCGCGCCGGCCAGCGTCAGGCCGGTGAGCCCCGAACCCAGTAAAAACATGCGTCGCCAGATTGGATGGGCCTGGCGGTTGGGAATCGCCGAATCGAAGGCGGCCACCTGAATCACCCGCAACGCCACCAACGACAGCAACCACACCAGCCAGACCGAGACCAGGAAGTAGCGCTGCGGGCTCCAGAGCAAACCGGCGCAGACCAGACCATTAGTCAACATGAACAAAGTGGGCAGCAAAGAGCCCTGATACAGCAGACGCGTGCGTTCAACCGCCATTTCCATGGCGTATTGCTTTCGGATAACCCGGGGCTCCACAGAGGGGCCCGACAGATCGGAGCTGAGGGTCATAGGCAATGTTCTTGTTCTTATAATGATGAGCATGAGCCCGAAACATCGACGGAGCATACACAAGGCAGTGCCCGTACCAAACTGCTACAGATCAAAAAACAGACAAAAGCACCGACCGCCCGACTCGACCACGGAGCCGCCAGCGTAGAGCGGCCAACGCTTGCAGGCGATGACTGACCGGTCGTCCCGCGCGCATCTTTTATCGGCTAAAGCAAAGCGGGGTTTGCCCGGTGTGTCGCCGCCCCCTAGAATGCCCCGATGCGCGATGATCTCTCCCTTCTGCTGAACTCCCTCAACGATGCCCAACGCCAGGCCGTAGCGGCCCCCGTGGGTCGTCAGTTGGTCCTGGCCGGTGCTGGTTCCGGTAAAACCCGAGTGCTGGTGCACCGTATCGCCTGGTTGATCCAGGTCGAAAACGCGTCGCCCCACTCCATCCTGTCGGTGACATTCACCAACAAGGCTGCTGCCGAGATGCGCCAACGCATCGAGCAGCTGATGGGCATCAACCCGGCCGGCATGTGGGTCGGTACCTTCCACGGCCTGGCGCACCGCTTGCTGCGTGCGCACTGGCAGGAAGCCGGGCTGAGCCAGACCTTCCAGATTCTCGACAGCGACGACCAGCAACGGCTGGTCAAGCGGGTGATCCGCGAGCTCGGTCTGGATGAGCAACGCTGGCCGGCCCGCCAGGCCCAATGGTTCATCAACGGGCAGAAAGACGAAGGTCTGCGCCCGCAACACATTCAAGCCAGCGGCGACTTGTTCCTGGCGACCATGCGCAGCATCTACGAGGCCTATGAGGCCGCGTGCCTGCGCGCCGGCGTCATCGACTTCTCCGAACTGCTGCTGCGTGCCCTCGACCTGTGGCGCGACCACCCGGGGCTGCTGGCGCATTATCAGAAGCGTTTCCGGCACATTCTGGTGGACGAGTTCCAGGACACCAACGCCGTGCAGTACGCCTGGTTGCGCCTGCTGGCCAAGGGTGGCGACAGCCTGATGGTGGTCGGCGACGACGATCAGTCGATTTACGGCTGGCGCGGGGCAAAAATCGAGAACATCTACCAGTATTCCGAAGACTTTCCCGACGCCGTGACCATTCGACTGGAGCAGAACTATCGCTCCACCGCCGGCATCCTGAAAGCCGCCAACGCCCTGATCGCCAACAACACCGGTCGTCTGGGCAAGGAACTGTGGACGGATGGCGGCGAAGGCGAAGCGATCAACCTGTACGCCGCGTTCAACGAGCATGACGAAGCCCGCTACGTTGTCGAAACCATCGAAAGCGCGCTGAAAACCGGCCTGGCGCGTAGTGATATTGCGATTTTGTACCGCTCCAACGCCCAATCACGCGTTTTGGAAGAAGCTTTATTGCGTGAGCGTATTCCATATCGTATCTATGGCGGTCAGCGCTTCTTCGAACGGGCTGAAATCAAGAACGCCATGGCTTATCTGCGCTTGCTCGAAGGCCGAGGCAACGATGCCGCGCTGGAGCGGGTGATCAACGTGCCGGCCCGTGGCATCGGCGAAAAAACCGTCGAAGCGATTCGCGACCATGCGCGACACAGCGATGTGTCGATGTGGGAAGCGATGCGCCAACTGGTGGCCAACAAGGGCCTTACCGGTCGCGCCGCCAGCGCACTGGGCGCGTTTATCGAGCTGATCGAAAACCTCGCAGCCAAGTGCATGGACATGCCGCTGCACTTGATGACCCAGACCGTCATCGAGCAGTCGGGGCTTATCGCCTACCACGAAGCGGAAAAAGGCGAGAAAGGCCAGGCTCGGGTAGAAAACCTTGAGGAACTGGTCAGCGCCGCGCGCAACTTCGAAAACAGTGAAGAAGACGAGGATCTGACGCCACTGGCCGCGTTCCTCGGTCACGCTTCGCTGGAGGCCGGGGACACCCAGGCCGACGAGCACGAAGACAGCATTCAGCTGATGACCCTGCACAGCGCCAAGGGCCTGGAATTCCCCTATGTGTTCCTCGTGGGCATGGAAGAGGGTCTTTTCCCGCACAAAATGAGCCTGGAAGAGCCCGGTCGCCTTGAGGAAGAACGTCGTCTGGCTTATGTCGGTGTCACCCGCGCCATGCATAACCTGGTGATGACCTATGCTGAAACCCGACGCCTGTATGGCAGCGAAACCTACAACAAGGTCTCGCGTTTCGTACGCGAAGTGCCGAAAGGCCTGATCCAGGAAGTACGGCTTTCCAACAGCGTCAGCCGTCCGTTCGGCGGTGGCCAGCAGCAGAGTACCAGCAGCCTGTTCGGCGGCAGCGAAATCCCGCAGACCGGGTTCAGTCTCGGCCAGGCAGTACGGCATTCGGTGTTCGGCGACGGCGTGATCCTGAACTTCGAAGGCGCCGGCGCACAGGCGCGGGTTCAGGTGAACTTCAGTGAAGGCAGCAAGTGGCTGATGCTGGGGTATGCCAAGCTGGAGGCGATCTGACAGCTTTCCGGGGTGGCTTTCTGTGGGAGCGAGCCTGCTCGCGAATGAAAGCACTTCGGTCTATCTGGAAAACCGGGGGGCGCAGCTTTCGCGAGCAGGCTCGCTCCCACAGGTTGGTCTGACTAAAGGAAAAAGTCATGGGCTCAGGCTTCTTTTCTTCCTGGACATTCTGGGCCTTGTTATCGGCTGTCTTTGCGGCGTTGACCGCCATTTTCGCGAAGATCGGTGTCGAAAACGTCAACGCTGACTTCGCCACACTGCTGCGAACGGTCGTGGTCCTGGTCAGTCTGGCCTTGATTTTGTACGCCACGGGCCAATATCAGGCATTAGGATCGATATCGTCCAAAAGCTACCTGTTCCTGCTGTTGTCAGGCCTGGCTACCGGTGCATCGTGGATTTGCTACTTCCGCGCATTGAAGGTCGGTCCCGCGTCCCTGGTCGCTCCAGTGGACAAACTCAGTGTGGTTCTGGTGGCCGTGCTCGGCGTGATCCTGCTAGGTGAAAAACTCGACCTGCGCCAATGGGGCGGAATCGGACTGATCACGGCAGGGGTAGTGATGTTGGCGCTACGACGCTAGGCATCTGTCCTACAGAACTTATCCACTCATCCTACAGACCAAAGTTAACAAGCCTTATTGCGCTGACTGAAGCTGAACCGAACCTGTCAGGCAAAAGCCCGAAACACTCTGCCGCTAGCCAGTAACACTTCAGCTGTGCAACATGGCGCGCGTGCCTTCCACAAATGGGAATTCCCTTTATGAAACGTTTTCTTAGCATCGCCATGGCGTTGTGCATCGGCCTGACGATGAGTCTCGACGTCAATGCCGCCAAGCGCTTCGGTGGTGGCAAAAGCGCAGGCGCTGCGCCGACTCACCAGACCAGCCAAATGGCTCCTTCTTCTCCTGGCATGGGCGGCGCCGCAGCGACCGCTGGTGCTGCCGGTGCCGCTGGCGCTGCTGCCAAGGCCGGCGGTGCTTCGCGCTGGCTCGGTCCTCTGGCCGGCATCGCCGCCGGTGGCCTGTTGGCGTCCATGTTCATGGGCGACGGCTTCCAGGGCATGCAGATCCTCGACATCCTGATCATGGCGGTCATCGCGTTCCTGGTCTTCCGTTTCATCGCCGCCCGTCGCCGCAAGCAGCAGGAGCAGTTCGCTCCGGCTGGTCACGCGCCGATGCAGCGTGAAGCGTTCGAACAGAAGCCTGCTGGCGGTTCGATCTTCGGCGGCTCGGCTGCACCGGTTGCCGCACGTCCGGTCATCAATGCACCGGCCTGGTTCAATGAAAGGAATTTCATTGAAGCGGCCCGCAACCACTTCCAGTCCCTGCAACAGCACTGGGACGCCAACGAAATGGACAAGATCGCCGAGTTCGTGACCCCGCAGATGCTGGAGTTCCTCAAGCGCGAACGTGCCGACCTGGGCGACGGTTTCCAATCCACCTACATTGATAACCTCAATGTGCAACTGGACGGTGTGGATGATCGCGCCGACAAGACCATCGCCACCCTGACCTTCAGCGGTGTGTCGAAAACCTCGCGTTTCGACCAGGGCGAAGTGTTCAGCGAAAGCTGGAACATGGAACGCGCCCAGGGCGAAAACCAGCCTTGGCTGGTGGCAGGTATCCGCCAGAACGGCTGATCCCCCTCCGCGCTTGATACGCTGTAATAAAAACCCCGGCTTGCCGGGGTTTTTCTATTTCGCGATTGCATCTATAGCGAGCTACTGTATAAACCGCCCCATATAAACCGCGCCATTCAAGCAAGAGGATCCCGGACGTGGAAGAAATCATCGAACAACTGCGTGAAGCCAACGAACCGGTACCGGTCCCCTTGGAGTTGCCCGACGAAGATCTGCTGGTCGAAATCGAAGAACAACTGTTCATCGACATTCCATTTGTCTTCAGAGAGTTTTTGCTGACCGTCAGCGACGTGGTCTACGGCAGCCTGGAGCCGGTCACCGTCACCGACCCGCAATCCCACACTTACCTGCCGGACGTCGCTGCCAACGCCTGGGATGCTGGCGTCGATCGCAGCCTGATTCCGATCTGCCAGGACGGCGACAACTACTACTGTGTCGAAGAAGACGGCACCGTGGTGCTGTGGCAAGGCGACGAAGAGCTGATCGCCGAAGAAACCTGGGAGTCGGTGTGGCACTGGGCGCGGGACGTCTGGCTGGAAAGCTGAGTCAGCTGACGCCCCATCAGGTCAGTGCCCTGGCGAATCCTTGTGGTTGTCCAGGGTATCCAGCAAGGCCACTTGCATGCGCGTGTGAACGCGGATAAACCAGCGCCACAGCAGCGCAGCCACGGCAGCCGCTACCACGGCGATCAGCACCAGCAACTTGTTGGTCGGCAGAATACTGGCCGACAAGGCTGCCAACAGCAGGAAAATCACCAACAGCGAGAGGATCGGGATCACTTCGGCGATCACCCGGCGCACTCGCTGCGTGTGACGTCCGGCCATTTCCGGCTTCACCCCCATTTCCGCCAGCAACATCGACAGCGCCTTGAGCTTGCGATACGCGGCAATCAGGAAGGGCAGCGAAAGCAGCAGCGCCCCACCCCAGATCAACGCTTTCTGCCAGCTTGGGTCACTGATCCAGTCTTGCAGGTAAGTAGACATTCGCTCAGCGAAGTAAGCGCCCGCGAAGAAGATCGCAATCACCAGCGCCAGATTGACCCCCACCTGCAGCAAGATCCGCCGAATCATCGAGGCCAGCAACGCCCCCTCTCCCTGCGGCTGAATGCTGCGCAACCATTCGCCATACATCCCCAAAACCCGAGCCAACCGTTGCGGCATCACCGCGGCCAGCTTGATCGACAATGGGTCGGCCGCGCGGATCAAATAGGGCGTCATCAACGTGGTGAGCACCGAAACTGCCACGGCCACCGGATAAAGGAAGTTACTGGTGACCTGCAGGGTCATGCCCAGCGAGGCGATGATGAAGGAAAATTCGCCAATCTGCGAAAGTCCCATCCCCACACGCAGTGAGGTGCGTCCGTCATTGCCGGCGATAAAGGCGCCCAGACCGCAGGACAACATCTTGCCGAGCACAACCGCCAACGTGATCACTGCGATTGGCCAGGCGTACTGCAGCAAAATCATCGGGTCTAGCATCAACCCGATCGCCACGAAGAAAATCGCGCTGAACAAGTCTCGAACCGGTTCGATCAGGCGCTCGATTTTCAGCAACTGCCGGGATTCGGCCATGATCGCGCCAATCAGGAATGCGCCGAGCACCATGCTGTATTCGAGTTTGACCACCAGCAGGCAGAAGCCGAAACACAGGCCCAGCACGGTGATCAGCAGCATTTCGTTGCTGTCGAATTTGGCCACGTAGGCCAGTAGCCGTGGAACCAGCAAGATGCCGATCACCAGCGCGACGATCATGAACAGCGAGAGTTTTCCAACGGTGGAAAATACCTCGCCCGAGCTAACCGTTCCGCTGACCGCGATGCTCGACAGCAAGGCGATGATGCCGATGCCCAGAATGTCCTCAACGATCAGCACACCGAAAATCAGCTGCGCAAAGCGCTCGTTTTTCATCTTCAGATCGTTGAGCGCCTTGACGATGATGGTGGTCGAGGAAATGGCCAGAATCGCGCCGAGGAACAGCGAATCCATGGTGTTCCAGTCGAACCAGCGACCGATCTCGTAGCCGATCCAGATCATCAGCACGATTTCCATGAACGCCGCGATAAACGCCGTGGCGCCGACCTTGAACAGCTTGCGCAGGCTGAATTCCAGACCCAGGCAAAACATCAGGAAAATCACCCCGAGTTCAGCCAGGGTCTTGATGGTGCCTTCGTCGTGGATCAGGCTGAACGGCGGCGTGTGCGGACCAATGATGAAGCCGGCAACGATATAGCCAAGCACCACCGGCTGTTTGAAGCGGTGGAACAGTACGGTCACCACACCTGCGACCAACATGATCACTGCCAGATCCTGAATAAAACTGATGGCATGCATGGTGTGGGGCTCCTTGGTTGGACAACGTTCAATCGCAGACGCGGGAAATGTCCGATTGAGCAGAGTAAAAATTCGTTTTTGGTGTAGGAATTTGCCTTTTGGGGTGGGCTTTTGCAGGGTAACACCGCGACTTCCGGCAGAAATGCGGTGCAATATATGGAAACAGATCGATCCGGCGTGACGGCGGCTTACCGTCCGGCGTCCCGATAACTGTTGGTTCGAAAAAACCACGCAGGCACCCGCAGAGGTGCATCCCTCAAACCCTGCCTTGATCCGTGAGAACGCTATGGAACCCGGAAACGCCCAGCTGTCGATGACGGTATTGATGACCCCCGACATGGCCAACTTCTCTGGCAATGTTCACGGCGGTACCCTGCTCAAGTACCTCGACGAAGTCGCCTACGCCTGCGCCAGCCGCTATGCCGGACGCTACGTGGTGACCCTGTCGGTAGACCAGGTGATTTTCCGTGAGCCGATCCATGTCGGCGAACTGGTGACCTTCCTTGCTTCGGTCAACTACACCGGGAACACCTCGATGGAGGTAGGCATCAAGGTGGTGACCGAGAACATCCGCGAGCGCTCGGTGCGCCATACCAATAGCTGCTTCTTCACCATGGTCGCGGTGGATGACCAGCGCAAACCCGCGCCGGTACCGCCTCTGCAGCCGGAGAACAGCGAAGACAAGCGCCGCTACATCCAGGCCCAGCAGCGTCGTCAGATTCGTCAGGAACTGGAAAAGCGGTATCAGGAAATCAAGGGTGATGCCTGAGGCGCATCAGGTCGTTTGATGGCGCGCTTTAGATAGTCTTCGCGAGCAGGCTCGCTCCCACAATGGATCTCGGTCTGCACAAATTCTGTGACCGCAGCAAATCCGTGTGGGAGCGAGCCTGCTCGCGAATGGGACCAGCGAAAAATTAGAGGCTGATAGAGGTCGCTTCGAACCGCACCCGAGGATGGGCGATCCGGTCCTGCGCCCGCACCAGCTCCAGCTCGTAGCTGGCGCAGGCCTGGGTTTCCAACAGCACCTCATGCACCGCCGACGCCGCGAATTCGAAAGCAGCCAACAGGCTGTCACCCAGCAGGACGCGCGCCAGAAACAATCCAGAGGTCAGGTCGCCAACACCCACCGGCTGACGCGGAAACGCCAGTAGCGGACGTTGCAGATGCCAGCTGCCCTCGGCCGTCACCAGCAGCATTTCGAAGACGCCCGGCGTTTTGCCCGGGTAGTCCAGATGCTTGACCAGCACCGCTTTCGGCCCACGCGCCAGCAGCGCCCGCGCCATCGCCAGGCAGTCGAACAGCGACTGCGGCTTGCGCCCCGAGAAGCTGTCGAGTTCCAGCTGATTCGGGCACATGAAGTCGGCCACGGCGGCGGCCTCCTCCAGCAGGAAATCACTGACTTCCGCCGGTACACTGCAGCCTTTTTCCGGATGGCCCATCACCGGGTCGCACAGGTAAAGCGCCTTGGGATTCATCGATTTGATTCGCGCGACACCCGTGAGGATGGCTCGGCCTTGAGCCGCGCTGCCGAGGTAACCCGATAACACTGCATCGCAATTGCCCAACTCGCCAATCGCCGCGATACCTTCTACCAGATCGGGGATCTGGTGCGGAGCCAACACGTCGCCGGCCCATTGGCCGTACTGGGTATGGTTGGAGAACTGCACGGTGTTGAGCGGCCAGACATTCACCCCGACCCGCTGCATCGGGAAAACCGCGGCACTGTTGCCGGCGTGACCGAACACCACGTGGGACTGGATAGCGAGCAGATGGGGCGTACGTTTCATGCGGTGAGTTTCCGTAAAACGATTGAAATTCGAGCAGCGCAGTATGCGACTAAACGCAGCCTGTACGACAGACCGGCGACGCAGTTAAGCTGACACTATCTTGTTGGAGCGCCCTGTTGATGCTGACCCTTGGAAATATTTTCGTGCTGATGCTGCTTGCCACCGCGGGTGCCTGGCTGTGGCACAACCACGGTTTGCGCGAACGTGCACTGGAGCGGGTCAAGCAGCATTGCAGCAACGTCGGGATTGAATTGCTGGATGGTAATGTGGCGCTGAAAAAGATCGCGTTCATCAAGGATGCCAGTGGCCGGCGGCGCCTGGCCCGTGTGTATAACTTCGAATTCACCGTGACCGGCGAAACCCGTCATAACGGCACTATCACCCAGTTCGGCTCCCACAGTGTGCAAATCGAACTGGCGCCCTACCCGATGCCGTTCGACGACACCCCGCCCGTCGCCGACGTGGTCAAGCCCAGCGCCCAGGTGATCGAACTGAGCCATTGGCGGCAGGAACATAACAAGTGGCGGCCTTGATGATTGATGCCGTCAGTTGAATCCATTCGCGAGCAAGCTCGCTCCCACATTTGGGAATGGGCTCCCCTGTGGGAGCGAGCCTGCTCGCGAATGGGCCATTAGCCACAATACAGAAACCCGCTAGTTCTATTGAACCCTGCATTCCGCCAAACCTCTCTGCAGCAAATCAACCTCCTGCGACTCACTGAAAATCAATTCAACCCGCGAATCCTGCCGCCATTCACTCGACTGCCATTCCAGTATCGAGTTATCCACTGCATTCGCCGACACCCAGCCTTGGCCACTGTGGATAACCAACTTCGCCCTTCGCCAGGCAAGGCCTTCAAGCCATTGCTCGACAAGTGCCAAATCGAATGTCTGGCTTGGGTGCCAACGCCAGCCGACGCTCCAGCCACCCTCCTGTTCCTGACTCAAGCAAATCGGAAAGGCCGGATCAGTCCAGATCGCCGGAACCTGCGCCAGCCCCTTGGGCACAACAAAGTTATCCACACCCGCCACGGCCCGAGCCTCCACGCCGGGCAGTTCGCTCAATGGCAGCATTGCTTGTTGCGTCCAGTACAACGGTCGAACCGGTAGCTGATTGGCGAGGCGCTGGCGATCAGCCTCATCGAGATTTTCCGATTTATTCATCAGCAGCAGTCCGGCATCGTTCAGCGCCTCCTGTTGCGCCTGCGGCAGCAACTTGCCGTCCGCGAGCGCCTGAGCGTCCAAAACCAGTACACAAGGCAGTACACTTAGTACACCTCGCCACGGCGTTTCACTCAGCTGACTGAGCAGCTGCGCCGGATGGCCCAGGCCAGATGGCTCGATAAACAGGCGATCCGGCCGCGCCTTGCGCAGCAGCCGGCCGAGCCCGATCTGAAACGGCGCGCCGTTGACGCAACACAAACAGCCCCCGGCCACTTCACCCAGTGAGATACCATCGGCATCGCGAGTCAGCAGCGCAGCGTCGAGGCCGATCTGGCCGAATTCGTTGATCAACACCGCCCAGCGCTCACCGTCAGGGCGTTGCGCCAGCAGGTGCCTGATCAGGCTGGTCTTGCCGGCCCCCAAGGGTCCGGCGATGACGTGGGTGGGAATGTTCTGCAACATGATCGAAGGTTCTGAGGAGGTAAGGATGCGGTGGATGGGATGGTCGCTACTGCTGTCGCTTACCAGCGGCGAGGCGCTGGCCCAGGCCTGCGTAGTCCACAGCCAGGCGGAACGGCTCGACGTTAAAGTCTGCCAGCAAAACCGCAATATCCCGGAAAAACTGTTCGCCGACGGATTCTGCCAGCCAAACCTGGCCGGGCAGAACGTCGAAGTGCAGTACGTCGACCAGTGCCCCAGCGGGGCGTTCGGCGTGTGCAGCGACGCCCAAGTCGCCAATATGCCTTACCGACAGGATATTCACTATTACGGCGTTGCCACGGATGCGGCGTATCTGAAGCCGTATTGTGAAACCAAGAGCCAGGGAACCTGGCTCAAGCCTTGAACTCAGTCGTCGTTCACGCCACCTCTTCGAACCACGGACCAAACGGATCCGGCAGCCTCTGCCAGCCCTCTTCACCCATTGCCATTTCATCGTCGGTCAGCAAGCAATCATCGAGCTCGGCAGTGAGCTGTGCGAAATCAATGTCCTGGCCGATGAACACCAGTTCCTGTCGGCAATCACCGGAGGCAGCGGCCCAGTTTTTCATGATGGCGGCCGTGCTTTCGGCGTCCTGCGGCCATTGACTCTTCGGCACGAAACGCCACCAGCGCCCGGCATAGCCATGGCGCATCAACCCACCTGCCTGGGACCAGCTGCCGGCGTCCATGGGTTTGCTCGCCAGCCAGAAAAAGCCCTTGGAACGCAGTAACTTGCCATTGGGCCACGGCCGGTCGATGAAGTTGAAAAAACGCTGTGGATGAAAGGGACGGCGCGCACGATAAGCGCGAGAGGCGATGCCGTACTCCTCGGTTTCCGGCACATGTTCACCGCGCAGTTCCCGTAGCCAGCCCGGTGCCTGTGCAGCTTTTTCGAAGTTGAAGCGTCCGGTATTGAGGATCTTCTCCAGCGGCACTTCGCCCATGACCATCGGAATGATTTCCGCCTGCGCGTTGAGTCGTTCGAGGATCGCCGTCAGCTCCAGGCGGTCGCGGCTGCTGATCAGGTCGGCCTTGCTGATCAGGATGACGTCGGCGAATTCGATCTGCTCGATCAACAGATCGGTAATCGCGCGTTCATCCTCCTCACCCAGGGTTTCGCCACGGGAAGCAAGACTTTCGGCAGCCTGATAATCGAGCAGGAAATTCATGCCATCGACCACAGTGACCATGGTGTCGAGTCGCGCGATGTCGGTGAGGCTTTGGCCGTTTTCGTCACGGAAAGTAAACGTCTCCGCAACCGGCAGCGGTTCGGAAATACCCGTGGATTCGATCAACAGATAATCGAAGCGACCGTCCCGTGCGAGTTTGCTTACCTCCTCTAATAAATCTTCGCGCAGGGTGCAGCAAATGCAGCCGTTGCTCATTTCCACGAGTTTTTCTTCTGCTCGATTGAGGCTGACATCGCGCTGGACTTCACTGCCGTCAATGTTGATTTCACTCATATCGTTGACGATTACAGCAACCCGCAGATTATTACGATTACGTAGTACGTAATTAAGAAGTGTACTTTTTCCAGCCCCTAAAAAGCCCGACAGGACGGTAACGGGGAGACGATTGGCCATCAGATAGTCCTCACAGGGTTACCCGGTCAAATTGCCGGGCTTGATTAGTGTTATGTTATAACTATATTGTTATACAGTAACACACCAAATCAACCCCTCTCACGATGGACCTGCTGATGAATGCGCTGACTCTGCCGGATATCGCCGCGCAGGCCTCACGCCAAACCCTGCCACTGGAGTGGGTGGGTATGTGTGGCATTGCTCTTCCTGTTCTGATTGGAAACGAACGTGTGGCTGCAACGGTTGATGCCGGTGTGAGCCTCGACAACGGTGAGGCGCGCGGTATTCATATGTCGCGGCTTTATCTGGCGTTGGAAAGGCTTGAGCACGAACCCCTTTCACCCGATCTGCTTCGGCGAGTCCTGTTGAGTTTCCTCACCAGTCATGACGGTCTGTCGAACAATGCTTACTTGAATATTCACACGGATTTACTGTTGAAAAGGCCGGCGCTGATCAGCCCTTTGGCCGGCTGGAAATCCTATCCCGTCAGCATCCAGGCACGTTTGAAAAACGCGATGTTCCACGTGGAACTAAAAATCCAGGTGCCTTATTCCTCGACGTGCCCCTGTTCAGCAGCGCTTTCCCGACAACTGATCCAACAACAATTCGTCGATGACTTCGCCAACAAGGCTCTACGCCATGCCGATGTGTTGGCTTGGCTCGGCTCTCCCAAGGGCATCGTTGCAACCCCGCATAGTCAACGCAGCACAGCGCAGTTGTGCCTGCGCCTGGACGACTATCTCGATGATCTGCCGCTGATCGCGTTGATCAATGACGCCGAAGCGGCCCTCGGCACCGCTGTGCAAACCGCCGTGAAGCGCGCCGACGAACAAGCCTTCGCACTGGCCAACGGTCAGAACCTGATGTTCTGCGAAGACGCCGCTCGACGCTTGAACCTGGCCCTGAAACGCTCACCCGGTATCAACGGTTTTCACATTCGAGTTGTTCACGCCGAGAGCCTCCACGCCCATGACGCGGTTGCCGAAAGTCTCTGGAACTGGGAGCAGACATGATCCGTTTTCAGGCTTTGCGTTGGGGCGCGCCGGGGCAACCGCTGACGCCGCCTCTCGATATCGAGCTGTCAAAGGGAAGCATGACCGCCGTGATCGGTGCCAATGGCTGCGGCAAAAGCAGCTTGTTGAAAGTCATCGCCGGGCTGCAAAAACCGCTCGCGGGAAAGGTCTTGCTGGATGTACCACGCAAGGGCTCCCTCTCGTTTCTGCCGCAGCAGCAACATCTTGATCGCCAATTCCCCATCAACCTTCAGGAACTGGTCGCCGCCGGTTTCTGGGGCAGTAAGCAATCGCCTGCGTGGCGTCGTGATCGTCTTGAATCGGTACTGGAAGATTGGTGCCTGAGCGGCCTCGAACGGCGCCCCTTGATGGCCCTTTCGGGGGGCGAGTTGCAGCGTGCGTTGCTCGCCCGCTTGAGCCTCATAGATGCGCCATTGCTGCTGCTCGACGAACCCCATGCCGCCCTGGACGAACTCGGTCAGAAACTGCTCTGGAGACACATCCACAGGTGGCATGCCGCCGATCGAACCCTGGTGGTTGTGTGTCATGACCTGGCCGCCGTTCGCCATCACATCCCCCACACACTGCTGATCAAAAGCAGCGGATGCGTCTTCGGGTCGAGCACCGATCTCATTCGCCAACAACCTCAAGCACAGGTGGCCTGATGCTTGGCGCCGCTCATCTTTGGCAACCCTTCAACGAATTCGTGTTCATGCGCCGGGCGTTGTTGGGTGGTTTGGTTCTGGCGTGCAGCACAGCGCCCCTGGGCGTATTTCTGATCCTGCGACGGATGAGCCTGATCGGTGACGCGGTGGCACACGGCATCCTGCCCGGGGCCGCATTGGGTTTCTGGTTCGCCGGCTTGAGCCTTCCCGCATTGACCCTCGGTGGCCTCGGCGCGGGTCTCGGCATGGCCGGGCTCGCCGCCTGGATCACCCGTCGCACGGGCTTGCGAGAGGACGCCAGTCTCGCGGCGATCTACCCGATTTCCCTGGCCAGCGGCGTGCTGATTCTTGGTATCGCCGGTAAACGCCTGGACCTGTTGCACCTGCTGTTCGGCTCGGCGTTGGCAGTCGACGCCCCGACTCTGAACGGCATGCTCTGGGTCTGCGGGGTGAGTCTGATCGCCATGCTGGTGATCTATCGCCCCCTGCTGCTGGACACCCTCGACCCGCTGTTCCTGCAATCCGTCAGCCGCCTCGGCCCCCTGGCCCATGGCGTATTCCTGACGCTGGTGGTGCTGAATCTGGTGATCGGTTTCCAGGCCATCGGCGCGTTGATGGTGGTCGGCCTGATGATGCTGCCCGCCGCGGCCTCACGGTTCTGGAGTCGGCGCTTGCCGGTGTTGATGGCTATTGCCGCGCTGCTCGGCAGTCTCTCGGTTTGGCTCGGGTTGTTGCTGTCGTTCCATTACTCGCTGCCCAGCGGTCCGGCCATCGTCCTGGTGGCGGGCGGTTGGTATCTGCTGTCCGTCGTGTTCGGACCTGTGCACGGGTTGCTGCGCCGCCCGCCTTTGCTCACATCCCAATGAGGTATTACCCGATGCGCGCTTTATTCGTGCTGTTCAGTTTGATGCTGTCGATGTCGCTGTCTGCCGCAGAAAAACTCCAGGTGGTCACCAGTTTCAGCATCCTCGCCGACATGACGCAGCAGCTCGGCGGCGATCACATCCAAATCACCAACATGGTCGGCCCAGACGCCGATGCCCACACTTATGAGCCAACCCCGGACGACGGCCAGGCGCTGCTCAAAGCGAAGCTCATCATTAAAAACGGTTTGGGATTCGAGCCATGGCTCGATCGCCTGGTGATCAGTACCGAGACCAAGGCGCCGGTAATCAGCGCCAGCCAAGGCGTGATCCCGCGCTCCCTGGATGAAGACGGCGAGACTGTTCCCGACCCGCATGCCTGGCACAACCTGGCGAACGCCGAGCTGTACATCAGCAACATCACCAAGGCATTGATTGCCGCCGACCCGGCGAACAAGGCCGACTATCAGCGCAACAGCCAGGCTTACCTGAAGCAAATCTATGCCCTGCTGGCGCAAGCCAGGGCCAAGCTCGGTTCACTGCCGCCGGGCAACCGCAAGATCGTGACGTCCCATGATGCCTTCGGTTATCTGGGACAGGCCTACGGGATCGATTTCATGGCGCCCCAGGGTTTGTCCACCGAGCGCGAACCTTCAGCCGCCGAAGTCGCTGCGCTGATTACCCAGATTCGTCAGGCCAAGGTCAAAGCGGTGTTCATGGAAAACATCAAGGACTCGCGCCTGCTCAAGCAGATTGCCGACGAAAGCGGCGCCCGGATCGGCGGCACCCTGTACTCAGATGCGCTCGCTGCGACCGGCCCGGCCAGTACGTTTACCGGGTTGTTCGAATACAACATCAACACCCTGTACGACGCGCTGAGCAAGCCATGATCCGTGTCCCGGAGTGTTCGCAAACGTGGCTCGACAAACGTCTACATGACAAAAGCAATCGTTTGCCGCTAATGTTGATGCGCTAGCGCGTGTGATCGAAGCATCCGAGAACAATAACCATGATCCAGATCACCCTGCCCGATGGTTCATTGCGTGAGTATGACCAACCGCTGTCCGTACATGAGGTTGCCGCGAGTATTGGCCCCGGGCTGGCCAACGCAGCGGTAGCCGGTCGGGTCAATGGCGTGTTGGTGGATTGCGAG
The DNA here is from genome assembly GCF_054071155.1 of Pseudomonas sp. SDO5532_S415. NCBI lineage: Bacteria > Pseudomonadati > Pseudomonadota > Gammaproteobacteria > Pseudomonadales > Pseudomonadaceae > Pseudomonas > Pseudomonas sp. SDO5532_S415. The sequence goes on from NZ_JBSVWS010000003.1 coordinate 52,531, forward strand.
TTCATGATCAAGGCGGATGCCAGAGTCAGCATCGTAACGGCGCAGGAGCCCGACGGGCTGGAGATCCTCCGCCGCTCCTGTTCGCTGATGCTCGCAATGGCGGTCAAACAACTGCACACCCATGCGCAATTGCGAACGGGCTCGGAGCTGGGTGATGGATTCTATTGCGAGTTTGCTGTCGACCGTCCTTTGACCACAGCGGACCTTCCCCTCATCGAAGCGCGCATGCAAACACTGGCGGCGACCAACCATTCGATCCGCCGACGTCCGACGCCCTCTCCATCGACACCTCCCGAGCATCTGTCGCTGTACCGCCTCGGTGACACCGAGTATCTGACAACTGGCCCGCACGTCCCTACCACCAAGGTGCTGCAGGCATTTGCCCTTGATCATGTCAGCGGGACCTTGCAGCAACGCATCTACGGTACCTGCTGGTCCAGCCACCAGGAACTGCAGCAGTGGCGCTTGCCGCCTCATGTGGTGGTCGTCAGCATGGATGAGCGCCAGACGAGCTATGCACACGCGGTCACCGAGCGCCTTCGCCGCAGTGGCGTGCGTGCCCTTGCGGATCTGCGCCACGAGAAAGTCCGCCACAAGATTCGTCATCACAGCCAGACAGTGCCGTACGTGGTAGTGGTCGGGGAGAAGGAAAAGGCCGGTGGGTTTGTCAGTGTTCGCAGTCGCGATGGACAGGATTTTGGCAGGATGGCGGTTGAGGCGGTGTGTGAGTGGTTAGGGCAACCCGGGATTTCGGGTGTCTGAACGGATGCCATCGCGAGCAAGCTCGCTCCCACAGGGGATAGTATTTAACCTGTGGGAGCGAGCCTGCTCGCGAAGCTTTTAAGCTCTCGGCTTGACTGTCCCGCAATCCTGCCCCAACCACACGGCGCGACTTTCCAGGCTGCCCTTCTGTTGGAGGCCGGTGGCATTGAACGTGCCGTTGACCTTGGTAGTGAACTCACGGTCACTGAGGAAAGTCGCAACACCCGCACCCTGCGCTTTCGGGCAACTGAAGCGGAACTTCCACTGGTTACCGGTGCGGTCGGTGATTTCCTGCTTGCAGCCCGATTGCGGGTCCGTCAGCGGGATATCGTCGGTCTTGACCTGCTCCGGCGTCAGGCACGCGCGAATCCCCTTGCCGCCCATGGTGATGCCCTGTTTTTCCAGCTGCGCGCGCTGTTCAGGGGTCATCTGACTTTGTATCTGCCCGAGGATCAGTTGCAGATCCGGCAGGTTCTGGTCATCGACCTTCATGTTGCTGGTGGTCAATTCCCACAAACCTGGCTGCAGCATCTGCGCCTGAGCGGCCACAGGAAGTGCCAAACCCAGCGTAATGGCCAAACCCAGCAAACGAACGTTCATCATGTAACTCCTGATCAATGGTGGCCGTTAGACGTCAGCCACGGGCTTCGGTTCATGGGCCAATTAAATAGCGACATTCTGCCCGGAACATGGTCTGTTAAGCATTGAATCTTCAGGAGCAAGGCTGCCCCCCATGGATTATTTTGGACCCCATATTTTCGGCTACACCATCGCATTGTTGCACTCCCTGGGCACGATCGCAGCGATCCACGCCGTGTTGACCGTTCGAACCGCCCAAGGCTCGATCGCCTGGGCCTTGTCTCTGGTCTTCATGCCCTACCTGACGCTCATCCCCTATCTGGTATTCGGCCGCAGTACCTTCGACGGTTACATCAAGGCCCGGCGCCAGGCCAACGAAGAAATGCGCAAAGCCGTCTCCGAGCTCAATTGGCGGCCGTGGGTAGAAGAAGCGCTTACCGCTCGCGCTTCCAATGCTTATGCGTCGCTCAGGGCGATGCCGAAGCTGGGGCGCATGCCGTGCCTGGCAAACAACGAAGTGAAACTGCTGATCAATGGCCGGGCCACCTTCGATGCGATTTTCAACGCCATCCGCCAGGCCAAAGAAGCGGTGCTGATCCAGTTCTTCATCATTCATGACGACCGCCTCGGCCAGCGCCTGCATAACCTGCTGCTGGAGAAAGCGGCCGAAGGCGTGGCGGTCTATCTGCTCTATGACCGAATCGGCAGCCATTCCCTGCCCCACCGTTACGTGCAGGCGTTGCGCGATGGCGGTGTCGAGGTCAAGGCATTCGCGACCCGCAGCGGCTGGCTGAACCGCTTCCAGGTCAACTTTCGCAACCACCGCAAGATCGTGGTGGTCGACGGCATCCTCGGTTTCGTCGGCGGACACAACGTCGGCGACGAATACATGGGTGAGAAACCGCCGCTGGCGCCCTGGCGTGATACCCACGTACAGGTACGCGGCCCCGTGGTGGCCTGCATGCAGGAATCCTTCGCCGAAGACTGGTTCTGGGCGGCCCGATCGTTACCGCCGCTGATCCTGCCAGAGCAGTACCCGGACGACGGCGTCCTGTGCCAAATGCTCGCCAGCGGCCCGGCAGACCCCTACGAGACCTGTTCACTGTTCTTCGTCGAAGCCATCCACGCAGCGACCGAACGGGTGTGGATCACCAGCCCGTATTTCATACCCGACGAAGCCGTATTCGCCGCATTGCGCCTGGCGGTGCTGCGCGGGGTAGATGTACGGATTCTGCTGCCGTCACGGCCCGATCACCGTATCGTCTACGCGGCCTCGAGTCTGTTTGCCTTCGAAGCGGTGCGTGCGGGCGTACGGGTGTTCCGCTACGAACCCGGTTTCCTGCATCAGAAAGTGGTGTTGATCGACAGCGAAATCAGCGCCATCGGCAGTGCCAACATGGACAACCGTTCGTTCCGCTTGAACTTCGAAGTGATGCTGCTGACGGTCGACAGCGCGTTTGCCGCCAAAGTAGAGCAGATGCTCAACGATGACTTCGCCCAGGCCCACGAAATCGCCAAAGGAGAGGGCCGGGAGACCGCACGCCTGCAACAGGTCGGCATGCGGATCGCCCGGCTTATTTCGCCGATTCTTTAGGGGTTGTAGATGTCGTCCCGGGTCCATGGCAGTTCATGGCTGCCATCGGGGTGCGCTTTGACTGCAAGGATCTGGTGCAGGTTGATCCAGCCCCTGGCGAACGCATAGGCGCAGCCCGCCAGGTACAGGCGCCAGATCCGCAACGCTTGTTCCGGCACCAGTTTCGCGGCGGCCTCGAGATTGTCTTCCAGACGTTCGCTCCAGTGATCCAGGGTACGTGCATAGTGCAGGCGCAGGCTTTCGACATCGACGATCTCAAGCCCTGCTTCGCTGATCTCGGCAGAAATCATCGACAGGTGCGGCAGCTCGCCGTTGGGAAACACATACTTCTCGATGAACTCACCGGCACCGCGTCCCACCGGGCGACCATCGGTGTGTTTGGCGGTGATCCCATGGTTCATCACCAGGCCGCCCTCCTTCACCGCGCCGAACAAGGTTTTGCAGTACTCGGCCAGGTTCGCATGACCGACGTGTTCGAACATGCCGACGCTGACCACTTTGTCGAAGCGCCCGTCCTGCGGCAGGTCGCGGTAGTCGAGCAACTGCAGCTCGATCATGTCCTCCAGACCTTCTTCTTTCACGCGTTCACGGGCTAAAGCCAGTTGCTCTTTACTGAGGGTAATACCAAATACTTTCGCGCCGAATTCACGGGCCGCATACCGCGCAAGGCCGCCCCAACCGCAGCCGACATCCAGCAAATACTCGCCCGGTTGCAGGCGCAACTTGCGACATAGATGACGAAACTTGGCCTGCTGGGCCTGCTCCAGCGACTCGCTGCCGGTCTCGAAATAAGCGCAGGAATAAGCCATGTCGCTGTCGAGCCACAACTGATAAAAGGCGTTGGAAAGGTCGTAGTGGTAGGAAATGGCCTTGGCGTCGGTCTCTTTATCGTGGGCGGTACGGACGGGCTGATTGTCCTCATCCGCATCAAGCAACGCCTGGCTCAATTCATCACACACGCGGATCACATCACTGATAGAGCCTTCGAGCTCCAGCTTGCCCTCGACAAACGCTGCTCCGAGCGAGCTGAGGCTTGGATGGGTGAACTGGGTAACCATCTGTGGGTCCTTGACCACAATGGTGACGCTGGGCGTCGGCCCCAGATTGAATTCATGGCCATCCCAGAGTCGCAGGCGTAGCGGTAACTGCAGATTCTGTAAGGCCGGTGGAAGTTGCGCGAGCATGGAAAATCCCCCTTGTTTCAGACGTCTGCTGAGAGGTTAGACCATCCTGGAAAAATAGCTGCCTATCGATTTCATAGCGGATTTCTATGAAGCTGCTGCACCCGAAAATTCGTCGTGAATTCACAGAAATGATCGCTCTTACCCTAAATGACTACAGATTTGGCGCACAGTTCTGTAAACCATTTGTAGGAGCGAGCTCTGCTCGCGATGGACGTGAACGATAACGCGCCCTGCCTGAATGAGCGCGTTACCTGGACGTTTTTCGCGAGCAGAGCTCGCTCCTACAGCTTGAGCAACGGTTCCTGAAACCGCAGCAAACGCCCGGCATTGCCCAACACCAGCAATGTGCTGAAGTTATGCAACAACGCCGCGATCATTGCCCCGGCCGCGCCGAGCCAGCCGAACGCAGCGAAGGCAACGATGGCCAGGGTCCAGCCCAGACCAATGATCACGTTGACCTGCAAGGTTTGCCGACACTGGCGACTCAAGCGCACGCAGGTCCCCAGACGACGCAAGTCACTGCCGATCAACACGATATCTGCCGACGCCAGGGCGATGTCCGCGCCGCCGGCGCCCATGGCCACGCCTACCACGCCAGCCTTGAGGGCCAACGAATCATTGATACCGTCCCCCACCACCATAGGCCGAAAACCATTACCAATTTCTTTCAACACACGGTTGAGTTTGTCCTCAGGCAACGCCTGCGCTTCGACATCACTGATACCCACATCCCGCGCCAGCGTATGCGCCACGCTTTTGCGATCGCCGGTGAGCAACAGCTGTCGTCCCAAGCCAAGATCACGCAACTCGCTCAGGGCAAACCTGGCTTCGGGTTTCACGCTGTCGGCCAGCAGCAGCCAGGCGAGGAACTCCCCGTTGAGTGCCAGTCCGGCAATCGGGCCGTCGTGGTCGGGAACGGTTGAAGTGGGAATCTTCAACTGAGCGAACAGCTCCGGTCGCCCGAGCGCAGCCTCACCCTGCTCCGTCATGGCCACCACACCCAGGCCCTGACGTTCATGAATATCCGTGAGCAGCAAAAAATGCTCCTGTGTCACCAGCCCGGCCAGCGCCCGGCTGACCGGGTGACTGCTGGCGGAACCGAGGCTGGCGGCGAGTTTCAGCACAGGGGTGCGATCCTCCAGCGGGCTGTCGATGGATTGCAGGCGCAAGGTGCCAAAGGTAAGGGTGCCGGTCTTGTCGACCACCAGCGAGGTCAGGTCTGCCAGCTCTTCAAGAAACGCCGAGCTGCGTATCAGAATCCCATGTCGTGCCGCCACGGCTACGCCGGCAATTGCGGTAGCAGGCGCCGACAACACCAACGCACAGGGACAGGCCGCCACCAGTACCGCGAGCATGGCCTGAGCATCGTTGGTGATGAACCAGGTCACTGCGGCCAGCAACAACACCAACACCATGTAGCTGCCGGCGTAACGCTCCAATAGCCGCGTGATCGGCGGTTTCGAACGCTCGGCGTTTTGCATCAGCGCGATGACTTTGCCGAGGGTCGACTCATGGCCGGTGCGGGTTACTTCGATGCGCAGCAGGCCATCGAGATTGATCGCCCCCCCGAACACCGGCATGCCGACGCCTGCCTCAACCGGCACTGATTCACCGGTAATGGAGGCGGTATCGAGACTCGCTTGACCGGAGAGTACGAGGCCATCCGCTGGCACTCGATCACCGGCGCGCACTTCTACCCGGTCGCCAGCCTTGAGCGTGCCGTTGTCGACTTCAACGATGGAGCCGTCGGCCTGAATCTTCCGCGCATGACTGCGCGTCAGTTTGCCGAGGGCACGAATGGCTTCCTGCGAACCAATCACGCTGCGCTCTTCCAGGACATGGCCGAAGATCATGATGATCGGCAGCAAGGCCGCCGTCAGCAGATCGCCGGTCGCCCAGGCACCGAGCATGGCCAATGCGATCAGCTGATCGGTGATGCCGTGCAGGCTCGGATAACGCAAGCTGTACCAGGCCGAGCGCATGACCGGGACGGCCACCAGCACGGAAGCAAAACCCAGCAGCAATTGGCTGACACCGGTCTGCTCGGGCGACAACCAGCGCCAGACCAAACCGAGTATGAGCAAGCCGAGGGCGAGCATGGCCAGGGTCAATTGGCGAGCGGCGCTGCGTTGTTCGGCCGAGGACAACATGCTCGGTGCAGCGGCGGTTTGCGCAGTCATTGTGCAGCTCCCTGAATGATCAGGCGGGAATCGTCTTTCGGATCAACCGTGGTCACCGAACCCGCCTGACCGAGAATTTTCGGCATCCGTTCGCGGTAAATCCGCAGCAACATCTGTGGGTCGGTGCCTTGTTGTTGTGCCTTCGCCAGGCTCATCACCGTGGCCGTATCGGCAGAGGCTTTCGCCAACCGTTCACTCGCCTGTGCGTGAGCGACTTGCAGTGTGCGGTCGGCTTGTTCGTTGGCGGCCTGAGTCAGCTTCTCGGCTTCAGTGCGCGCATTGGCCACGGCTTTGTCCGCTTGCTGGCCGGCCGTCAACACCGCATTGAAAGCGTTCACCGCAGGCCCGGGCAAACTCGATTGCACATCGACCCGCGCCACTTCGATCCCGAGCCCCTGACCGATCGAAGTTAGCTCGGTGAGGCGTTGATTGATGGCCTGCACCAAATCACCGCGCAAGCGCTCGCGTCTTTCGGCCGCCTTGCTATCGGCGCCGATCAACTCCGGTCGCGCCACCAGAATGGTGTCCAGATCACGCGCCGCCGTCAGCGCTAACGCACTGCGAGTAACCAGGCGATCCAGTGCCGGTAGTACATGTTCACCTTGCAGCACGAAAGCATAGGGATCCGTCACCTTATAGAAGACCCGCACATCGAGTTGCACCACCCCGGCATCTCCGGTCAACAGGTAACCGGAGCCTGCCAGCGCATCGCTGATGGGTGTGGCGAAACTGGCGGCGCGATCGGCTTGTAAAGCCGCATCACTGCGCAGCAGATTTTCCACCCGACGCTCGATCACCCGATCGGCTGCGGGCAACAAAATCACCTGCTCAAACGGCCGCGGCCAAGCCAATAGCAACCCGGCATTCTGGATGCGATCCAGCGCACCGAAATGCAGAACCACCGCGCGATTTTGCGGATCAATCTGCCGCACATTGGAAAACGCCCACGCCAAAGCGGCCAACACCGTCACCGCATACAATGCGAGAAATGCCAGTCGCCCCGCTTGAATCCAGGGACTGCTCAATTCATTTGTTCCACGTGGAACCACGCTCATGGTTGCGACCCGGATTTGTTATCGAGGCTTGGCGGACCGTCAACCAACACCCGGAATGGCGCAGCATCGGTGCGCAAAATCAGTTTTGTCCCTGGCGTCACCACCGTACCCAAGGTATCGAGTGAGCGCAGCAGGTTGTACAGCTGTGGCGAGCCGGCGTAGGCACGACCGTAAATTTGCGCGGCTTCAACGCGTGATTGCGCTTCGATGTCTGCGGCTTTTACCGTGGCATCGGCCTGCACGATCCGCGCATCACGTTCGGCTGCAGAACGAATTTGTGCCGCTTCACGCTTGCCGATGGCGGTACGTTCGGTGGCGATGGTTTCACGCTCGGCACGCATACGATCGACCGTCGCGGTGAGGGTGACCGATGGCAGGGTCAGACGCTCGATTCCGACCTGCAACACGCGCACGCCATACGTGGTGAGCAACTGCTGATCAATTTGCTGGCGCAACTGCGCCTCGAAATCGGCGATATGCACCTGACTGGCGTCCGTGTTCACCAGGTTGGCCAGGTCGAAACTGCTGGCGGTGGTTTCCAGCGCCGAGCCGACAAATGTACGAATCTGCCGCGCCGCTTCATCCGGCTGATTTTGTACGGCACGCATGAAGCGCTGCACATTGTCCGGGTCGCCCTGCACCTGCCAGGCTACGTAAGCCTGGACAATGATGCGCAGACCATCGCGCGTACCCACGTCCTGCAAACCGCTGGAGGTGGTGCGCAGTCGCAGGTCAACCGGGATGGCCGCTTCGAACGGCGCCGGCCAGCGCCAGCCAAGACCCGGTTCAAGCAACACCCGCGACGGATTGCCGAAGCGCGTGATCACCGTGGCCTCCCCCGATCTCACCTGCACCAGGCTCGCCGCTGCAACCGCGAACGCCACCAACAACGCCGCCCAGCCCATGCGCCGCCATGGAAAAGGACCAGCCTCCTGTGGATCGCCATGATGGTGATGATGGTGACCGTGGTGATGATGCCCGCCATGGCCATGATCGTGGCCGGCGTGGTCATCGTGATTGTGAGTATGAGACTGGCTCAATTGGCAGCTCCTGGCTGAGCGGTTTTACGTGACGGCGCGGGATCAGCCGGTAATGTGAATGTACGCAGGTCGATGGTCGGCGCATTGTTGCTGCCGCCCAGACGATGATCGAGCACCAGCAACCTGGCATTGGCCAGGCCTTGGGACAGTTGACTGAGGTACTGCTCCAGCACAAAGGCCTGGCCGGCGCTGGCGTAAGCTTTTTGCTCGGCACTGAATTTGAAGTCGGCTGCTTGCGCACTCGCGTTGATTTCACGAGCGCTGGCCGTCGCTTGATCGCGGGCGATGCTGGCCTGCAGTTGCGCCTGGTGGGTGGCTTCGGCAGCCGCTCCGCGTTCTCGGGCGATCAGGGCCTGCGCACCGATCTGCGCCGCTTGCACGCTGTGATAAGCATTGGCGGCCCCGGCCGGTGGGTGAATCGCTTCGACCACCGTGGCAAGGATTTCGACGCCGCTGTCGAGTGTGTTCAGGTCCGCCTGCACCGCGCGACCGATCTCTTCGGCAAGCCCTACCCGGTCTTCTCCGAGCAATCCGTCCAGGGTCCGGGAAGCGAAGTCGTGGACCAGAATCCTGCTGGCCGTACTGCGGATCAGTGTCGGCACATCGGCGCTGTTGTAGGTCGCCGCCAGTGCCGCCTGATCGCTCAGGCCGATGCGGTAGACGAAACGCACGTCCATGTTGACGATCTGAAAGCTCTGCTTGTCGGCACGGCTGCTGGCGATCACCTGGGATTTGTCATTCACATGGCTCGCATCCCACAACCGATTCGCCGTGAGCGGCGCCGGACCCTCAGCGGGGGCGGCCTGTATGGGTGCCGATGTTTCTCCAACGCTGGTGGCCAACTCGTGAACCACGCCATTTTCGACACTCAGCACCCGGCCCAGCGGCCAGGGCAAGCCGGCATGCAAACCAGGGCCGAACACCGCCACCGGTTTGCCGAAACGCTCGTAAATGCCCCGCCCCTGCAGCGGAATTTCGTGAATGCCGGTGAGTGACCAACCGACGATAACAACAACGGCCAGCACCGGTAAGAACGCCCGGCGCATGTAAGTGAAAGCCCAGATTTGCCGCAGGTCGATACCGAAGCGGTTGTGCAGTTCGTGCTGCAGCGCCAGTAACGGCTGCGGTGGCCAGCGCAGCATGTCAGCGACAAAACTGCGCGCAAGCAACGAAGGTTCAAGTTGTTCACGGCGGGGACTGAACAACGACAGCACCGCGCGCAACAGCAACTCCACCGCGACCAGTCCCGGCAGCAGGCCGATCAGCACCGCCAGACGCACCGGCCACACCGAGGTTTCATTGCCGAACAACAGGCACAGTGCACCCAGCACCAGGCTGATGATCGCCACCCGAGTCAGCTGCGCCAACGCTCCGGCTTCAGGCCACTGAGCCGGGGTTTCCTGAGCCAGTTGACGTTCCAGCACCAGCAAACCGAACGCCAGCAACAAGGCCAAGGCCGCGCCGACAGTGGCCGACAACCCCAGCGCGGCAGGTGGCAAGCCGAGGTTCCAGACCTGTTTAACGCAAAGCAGCGCCAACAATGCCCAACCGCCGAGCCATAGCGTTGGCGCACCGATCTGTTTGAGGATGTGCAGCCAGCGCTGGCCTATGCGATCCAGCAGTCGTTCGTACCAGCCTACCGGGGATTCGACTTCTTGCGCTTCGACCACCGGCACCACGGGATTCAACGCCCGCGCCCGCCATTGCGTCACCCACCAGGCCGATTGCAAACCGGCAACCAACACCAGCAACGCAGCGCTTTGATTGAACAACAGCGCCGGCCAAAGAGATTGCGAGGCAAATAGCCCGACAAAGAACCCCACCACCAACCCCTTGGCCGCCAGCACGCCGAGGCCGATAGCGAGCTGCCGCAGTCGCCGCCCTTGAAAAACTGCCTGTTGAAAGCGCGATAGCTCCGCTACCTGCGCTTCCTCCACATCGAGATCGACTTGCATACCACCCCAGTGCTCCACTTTGCTCACATCGCAATTCGTTACGATATAACGAAAAGAGTGAAATTTCCGTACTCAATTGCGTTATCTAAAGATGCGTAACCTGTCCCTTGCCTGAAGCCTTGACCGAAAGGCGCCATAACGCACATATTGCGTTCGTAATTTTTTATTCGGGGCTACTTTTACCCTCCCGATCCCCTTTCCCTCCAGGAGTCGATCCATGAGCACTTATGACGTCGTGATACTGGGCGGTGGCCCCGGCGGTTACAACGCAGCGATCCGCGCTGGCCAACTGGGTTTGAAAGCAGCTTGCGTTGAAGGACGCGCCACCCTCGGCGGCACCTGCCTGAACGTCGGCTGCATGCCGTCCAAGGCGTTGCTGCACGCCTCCGAACTTTACGACGCGGCCATGGGCGCGGAATTTGCCAACCTGGGCATTGAGGTCAAACCCACCCTTAATCTTGCCCAGATGATGAAACAGAAAGATGAAAGCGTGACCGGATTGACCAAGGGCATCGAGTTTCTCTTTCGCAAAAACAAGGTCGACTGGATCAAGGGCTGGGGCCACATCGACGGGCCGGGCAAAGTCACGGTGACAGATAACGCGGGCGGCAAGACGGAACTGAGTGCCAAGGACATCATCATCGCCACCGGTTCCGAGCCCACTCCCCTGCCCGGCGTGGATATCGATAACAAGCGCATCCTCGATTCCACCGGCGCACTTTCACTGGCGCAAGTGCCCAAGCATCTGGTGGTGATCGGCGCCGGCGTGATCGGCCTGGAGCTGGGCTCGGTGTGGCGGCGTCTGGGCGCGCAGGTGACCGTCGTCGAATTCCTCGACCGGATCTGCCCCGGCGTGGATGGCGAAGCAGGCAAAACCCTGCAGCGCTCGTTGAGCAAGCAAGGCATCAGCTTCAAGTTGAGCTCCAAAGTCACCCGCGCCACAACGTCAGACAGCGGCGTGCAGCTCAGCGTCGAACCCGCCGCTGGTGGCACCGCCGAAACGATTGAAGCCGATTACGTCCTGGTGGCCATCGGACGCCGACCTTATACACAGGGTCTGGGACTGGAGAACGTCGGCCTCGCCACGGACAAACGCGGCATGCTCGCCAACAAGGGTCATCGCACCGAAGCCGCCGGGGTCTGGGTAATCGGCGACGTGACCTCCGGACCGATGCTCGCACACAAGGCCGAAGACGAAGCCATGGCCTGCGTCGAGCAGATCGTCGGCAAGGCTGGCGAGGTCAATTACGAGCTGATTCCCAACGTGATCTACACCAAACCCGAACTGGCCAGCGTCGGCAGAACCGAAGAGCAACTCAAGGCTGAAGGCCGGGCGTACAAGGTCGGCAAATTCCCCTTCACCGCCAACAGCCGGGCGAAGATCAATCACGAAACCGAAGGCTTCGCCAAGGTCCTGGCCGATGAGCGCACCGATGAAATCCTCGGCGTGCACCTTGTGGGACCTAGCGTCAGTGAAATGATCGGCGAGTATTGTGTGGCCATGGAGTTCAGCGCATCCGCCGAAGACATTGCCCTGACCTGCCATCCACACCCGACCCGTTCGGAGGCCTTGCGCCAGGCGGCGATGAATGTGGAGGGGATGGCGACGCAGATGTAAGGCTGAAGAATTGTCGTGATTGCTCTACCGCTTTCGCGAGCAGGCTCGCTCCCACAGCAGCTCAATGATGCCCTGTGGGAGCGAGCCTGCTTGCGAAGCAAGCGACTCGGTCTAGAGCGGCAAATGCTCAAGCGGCAACGCCCCCGGCGCCTTCACCGTATGAATCGCAAAATTGCTGCGGATATCGCTCACACCCGGCAACTTGAGCAAACGCCCCGTGAGAAACCGATCATAGCCACGCAAGTCCGGCACCACCACCTGCAACAGAAAATCCGATTCCCCGGACACCAGAAACGCCGAAATCACCTCGGGCAACGCCGTTACGGCCAGGCGAAAGGCTTCGGCCTGTTCGTCGTTATGGCGCTCGACCTTCACCCCGACGAACACCGTCAATCCGAGTCCGACTTCATCGCGATCCAGATTGGCCTGATAGCCACGAATCACCCCGGCGTCTTCCAACATCCGCACCCGCCGCAAGCAGGGCGACGCGGACAGGCCGATCTCGTCAGCCAGCTGCACATTGCTCAGGCGACCGTCCCGTTGCAGCGCGGCGAGAATCTTGCGGTCGTAGGCATCGAGTTTCATGGTTTGGCAGATCCGGAGAATTCATCGGGCACTTAATGGCAGATTATGCCAACCCAAGCTGTTTTAGAAGCAAACTACGCAAGCACCTGCCCTGCCCCTTCGCCCTAGACTGGCCGTACCGAATCGACAACGAATGGGGTGCGACATGGCGGGACTCTGGCTGTTTTTCATGGCGCTGGCGGTGGTGTACCTGCTGCCTGGACCAGACATGATCCTGCTGTTGCAGACCGGCGCGCGTCAGGGCAAAGGCGCGGCATTGGCCACTGCCGTGGGATTGGCCATCGCCCGGGGTTGTCATGTGGCATTGGCGGCCCTCGGGCTGGCGGCACTGTTCAAGGCGGCGCCCTGGACCTTTGATGTTGTACGCCTGGCCGGTGCCGCGTACTTGTTGTGGATCGGCATTCAGTGCCTGCGCACGACGATGCTGCCGAACCTGAACGGCTCGAATGCAACCGGCGAAAAACCGCGTTTTCGGGAAGCGATCCAGCGCGGTTTGCTGACCAACCTGCTCAACCCCAAAGCGTTGCTGTTCTGCTCGGTGCTGCTGCCGCAGTTCATTGATCCCCACGCAGGACCGGTGCTTGCGCAATTCGCCACCCTGGGTGTGGTGCTGGTGGCCGTCGGTTTACTGTTCGACAGCGCTTACGCCCTGACCGGCGCCGCCCTGGGCCGTTGGTTGCAACGCAGTCCATCAGCCCAACGCCTGCAGCAGTGGTTGTTCGGTAGCCTGTTGATCGGTTTCGCCGTGCGGCTGACGTTTGTTCAGCAGGCTTGAGCCTCACTGAACCTTGCGGCGGCGGCGATTGATCAGCATCAGCGCTGCTGCCGTAACGGCCAGCACACCGCCCACCTGCAGTGCTCTCTTGTACGGTCGCAGCGTTGACCGAGCCGCGTCGGTGACCTGGGTGACATAGCGTTTGTCGGCGTTCTGGAAGTCAGGATCCTGGCACTGATGGCCAAAATCACCGGCCCACACAACATACGGACCATTCTCGACGTAACGCCGATAGAACGCGCTTTGTTCTTGCAGACTTGTGCCCCAGTTCGACGCCTTGCACAGCACCGCTGCAAATGCCTGACTGCTGTGGGGTAAATGATTTGCAGCCTTGTTCGCCAAAGCGGTGGCGACAAAACGGTAATGGAAGCGTTCATCTGGCTGTGCGACTGTCGCTTGTTGTCGCTGGACCTCGCCCTCGGCGATTAGCGGTCCCACCTTGAGCTCAGAGGTTTCAAGACTGTAATTGCCCCCGAAGGTCGCATAATCCGGAGACATCTCGTAGCCCAACAACTCCATTCCGTCGTAACGGGCCACCTGCGCGGCATGGAAATAAGCGAATGCCCGTTTGGTCGGCCACCATTTCGATTCGGCATCGTCTCTCAACTGCCCGTACCAACGAGCCTTGTGTTGCAACTCGACACGGTCAAAATACGCAGGTGCTTCGTCATAGCGCTCTTCGCGCAATAATCGCCGCGCGAGCAAGTTGCGCAGTTTCGCCGCCACCGGCAACGGCACGTAGTTATCACGATCTTGCTGAGTCAGCGCCGGTGGCGCCGGTACCTGGGTACCGACGTATTGCTTGAGTTCATCAACGGTCAGCACCCGCTCGGCGACCGTCGCCGCATCCAACCAGTAGATCTCATTGCTGCGGTAAAGCTGATCGAACGCTTGCAGATAATCCCCGCGTTGCAAGGCAAGAATCGCGCTTTCACCTTCAACCCGACACTTGGGCTGCACTGATTCAAAAGCCCAGTCCGGAGTGCGCCGCTCGCCCCAGGATTCATTCTGTGGGAAGGCCTGGGCCGCTTTCGCATAGGCCGCAGCCGCCGCATTTTTATCGCCTTCGCGCACCGCCAGCTTAGCCCGCAGCCACCAGGCCAGGCCGCCATCACCGGCGTGTTCGAGGAATGCCTTGGCGCTGGCGTAATCGCCCTGTTGATAATTCACCGCTGCCAGGCGATCGGCATTGTCGAGACTGCCGCGGGTGCTGCCTTGAAGTAGCTTGATCAATTTTTGTTCGTTCGGCGGCTGATCACCGAATGACCAGCCCAGGCGACTGATCAACGATGCCGTGACCAATTGCTGCACTGGTTGTTGCTTGAGCAGTTCAGCCAGTTGCTCCTCAGGCATATTCGCCAGATCGGCCATCAACAATTTCAACGAGGTGTAGCCCACGGTCGAACCGTGGCGGTTTTGCGTGGCATAGAGTTCGATGGCGCTGTTCCAGTCGCCCATGGTACGCGCCACGCGGGCCTCTTCACCGAGGCTGGCGACGCCCAGCTCCAGCGGATCACTGTAGCCGTCGATGCTCAGTTGCCGGGTTTGCTCGAACGCGGTTCTCGACTGCGCCAGCAGGTCGGAGCCTGCGCCCGCTTGCGAACTCATGGCGAACAACGCGCGACCCAACGAATAGGCCGCCCAGGTACTGCGCAACGCCCGTTGATCAGCCGGTAACGCGAGCACCTTCTGAAAATAATCCGCCGCCAAACCCTGGTCATCCGCAGCAAACGCCACGGCTCCAGCCAGATACAGCCTGAGTTCGGCAGGCAGACTCGCGCCTTGCGCCTCAACCTGGCGAGCATCGGTCAGACCACGCAGCTGCTTCACCAAAGCTTGTTGTTCGACGGTCAAACCGGTTTGCTCGGCTTGGCTGCGTTGTTCCGCGTAGTCGGTGGCGTCCATGCCATACGCAACTTCTGTGACGTCTTTCAATCCACCGATCGCCTGCCCAAGCCGATTGATCTCAAACCGGAAGTTGCCTTCCGGCAACTCCGCCAGCGACTGGCCACGGTTATCCAGCAGACGCATGGGAAAGTCAGGCCCGCACGCCAGTGCCGAGCCCAGTGGCAGGCTGAGACTCAGGCACAGCAGATGGCGCGGCCAGTTATGGGTGAACATTCGACTCTCCTTGATCAATTTTTGCGCAGCGTGCCCAACCGATGGCGCGCTGCCCGCCGGCCGCTATCCGACCGTCACGCAGGCGGGTGAAGGTAAGCAGATCCGGACCTTGTTGCAATGCATACCCGGCCAGCGCATCAGCCCCCTCGCAACCTTGCACCGCCAGTGTCAGACGCTCGGGCCAGGCGCTGTCGAGATTGCCCTCGTTGCGCACGCCGATGTCGTAGAGGCCCTGGTGCGCCGAGAGGCTCAGCGCCAGCCGACTGTCGAGGGCATCACCGCGCGCCACGGCGCGCAGGGTGGTCAGGCTCCAGGCCCGACGGTCATTGGCCAGCGGCAGGCGAAACCAGATCAGGCCGGCCAGATGCGCCGGCGGGTCGGCGCGCAGTTCGGTGCCAAGCTGGCTCAATGGCTGCGGATCGGCCAGCAGCTCCCGGCGTTGGCCGTCCCGCTCGATGCTGACTTCACTCTCCACGATTGGCGAACCGCCGGCATCCGGCAACAGCGCAACGCCGTAGGCCGGCAGCGCCAGATAGAACGGTTTCGCAGAGACGCGACTCCAGGCTTTCACCCACTGCCGTGCCTGATCCGGATCAAACAGTCCATGACGCGGATCGCTCACCGCATGTACCTGCAACACGCTGCTGTCGACTGTGGATAACAACGCTGGCAACTCGGGACTGTCGAGCCAGGCCGGCAGTGCGGTAATGCTCAGCGGCACAGAGGTCGGCAGCACAGCGAGCAAGTGCGTCAGGAATTCGCGATAGGCCGGCAGCCGAGCGTTACCCGCGTCGTGGTCGATTTCCACGCCGGCGAGCGTCAGGCCCTGTGCCTGCCAGTCACTGATCACCTGCTGAATCTGCGTCGTGACCTCTTCCTGATTCAGCGACTTCAGCTGCCCATCGAGGCGAATCACGGCAATCAACGGCCGACCATCGCCTTTGAGCAGCGCCGGATCAATCCGCGCCCGACTCCAGCCCGCCTGGGGAAAAGCCTGCAACGCCAGCACTCGAAGGGTCGAGAAGTCTGCACGGCTGTCTCTCAGCGCCGCTTCATGAGCCGGTGTCCACTGCCTTTGCCAGACGTAGAGCTGCTGATCGAGTGGTGGGGCGTCCTGTCGTTCGCAACCATTGAGCAGCGCCAGCGCCGTCAGCACGATCATCCAGCGAGTGAGAAAAACCATGAAAGCGTCTGTCCCTGAAAATGCACAAAGGGCCGTTAACGGCCCTTTTTCGTTCTGCCCACTACCCTACTCAGCCATCGACCGCCGAGCAAATGTTCACCTCAGTTCATTCTTCACAGGTCCAGAACCAAAGGCTGCGAACCCTGAGCCGGAATCGCACAGCAAATCAGAACCTGCCCTTCATCCGGTACTTCCGCTGGCGGCTGTGGGTAATTCACCTGGCCACTGATCAGTCGCGTCTTGCAGGTACCGCAGGAGCCGCCGCGGCAACTGAATTCCGGGCGCAAGCCACGGCTTTCCGCCAACTCCAGCAGACTGCCGCCGTCGGGTTGCCAACGCGCCTCCTTGGCCGAACGCTGGAACACCACCGGCACCGAAGTGGTGGCCGCAGGCGGCTGCTCGATAACCACCGCATCGGGGTCCGGGCGCCGACGCAAGGTTGATGGGCCGAAGGTTTCCGCGTGAATCCGCGTATCACGAATATCCAGTTCCCGCAGGCTGTCGTACAGCCCTTGGGTAAAACTGCCGGGGCCGCACAGCACAAAATCCACCTGATCGTAGTCCTCGGCCTCAATCAGGGTTTTGATCAGTTCCACGTCGATCCGCCCAGCCAAATCGAAATCCTCGCCCTCCCGCGCCTCCGGCTCCGGTTGACTGAGCAGGCGCACCACCCTGACCGCGTCACCGGCTTCGTCGAGTAAGCGGTTCAGTTCAGGACGAAACACCTGATCGGCCAACGTGCGCGAACTCTGCAAGAACAAGGTCGGGCGTATACGGCGTGTACGCAACCCTTGATAAACCACCTCACGAAGCATCGACAGCAACGGCGTGATGCCGACCCCGGCGGCCAGCAATACCAGTGGCCGACGCTCATGGGGCGCCACGGTGAAATGCCCTTGGGGCGCGCGTGCCTCCAGCAGGTCGCCAACGCGAACCTGCTCATGAAGGTGCGAAGACACTCGCCCGTCACGCTTCACGCTGATGCGGAAAAAGTCATCAGACGGCGCACTCGACAGGCTGTACGTGCGGATATGCACGTCACCATCAATGTTGAATCGCAAAGGCAAATGCTGCCCGGCCTGAAATAGCGGCAGACCGGCGCCATCGGCTGGCTCCAGATAAATCGAACGGATGTTGTGGCTTTGCGCTTCGACCCGCACCACCCGCAGGGGCCGCCACTGATCGCCCAGGGCCTTTGCTTGCAGACGCGCCGCGGCTTGCGCCCAAGTGCCGGTGAGCAAACTGGTGGGCGATACGCCGTCGAAGCGCCAACGCAACGCCAGAGCAGCAGGACGACGAACAACATGTTCCACGTGGAACGTCCACAGACGTTCAGCACCTTGAAATGCCTCGACCTGCGGTCCTTCAAGGATGATTTCGGTGCGACCGCTCAGTTGCAGCAGATCACCCGAATTGAAATCGATGAACAGCAAACCGGCCCGGGGATTGACCAGCAGGTTGCCCAGCGTGTTGAAAAACAGATTGCCGGCGAAATCCGGAATGGTCAGCCGATTCCCTTCCACGTGTACGAAGCCGGCCTGTCCGCCGCGATGGGAAACGTCCACCGAACGCTCGCCATCGACGTCCACGTAACTGGCGACAAAAAAGGTGTCAGCCTCGGCAATCACGGCTTTGGTCGCGTCATCCAGTTCGTTGAGGTGCTGGGCGATACGCGTCGCCGGGTCCGCCAGCGGCACGGTACGAAACTGGCGCAATTGGATGTATTGCGGGCAATTGCCAAAGGACTGTTGCACCGTCACCCCGAAGCCGTCCGCTGACACGCCGCCAACACGTCCGTTGATGCGGTTGCGTCGCCGGGTGTGCAGTTCGATCCCCAGCAGACCGATGGCCGCCCCCTCACTCAATTGCGCGGGATCGTCAGCGGCCGGCAGGCTGCTGAATTGCAAAAGCCCGGGTTCGGGCGAGTGAGCGAAACCCGGCGCGCCTTCCAGCACACTGGCCCACGGATTGCCATCCGCATCGACTGCCCCATACAGCATGAACGGCAATTGCTGGTAGAAGGTGCGGTGCTGGTCGGGCATTTCGCTGCGAATCACCCTACGGCCCAACGTCTCCATTCGCTCGACAACGCCTACATGTGCCTGCAATTGTTGCTCGCCGGCATGCCACGGTGAACGGTCCATTACGGATTCTCCCCTGCACCCAAGGCGCAGCGTGAAAGGCCCGGAAAAGCCGGGCCACCAGCATCAGGCAGTTTTTTGCAGGCCAGCGACGGTGCGCGGCATGCCGACAAAACCGGGCAAGGCTTCGACCCGGGCCAGCCAGGTGCGAATGTTGGCGTAGTCGTCCAGCGACACATTGCCTTCCGGCGCGTGGGCGATGTAACTGTAGGCAGCCACGTCGGCAATCGTCGGCTCATTGCCGGCCAGATAAGCCGTGTTCGCCAGTTCGTGATCGATGACCTTGAGCACGGTGTGGGCGTAGGGGATCACTTCATCAGCTCTGTAAGGCGCACCGAACACCGTGATCAGCCTCGCCCGGGCCGGGCCGAATGCGATGGGACCCGCAGCGGCGGATAGCCAGCGCTGCACTTTTGCCGCGCCGACCGGATCGGTGGGCAGCCAGCGACCGTTGCCATACTTTTGCGCCAGATAAACCAGGATCGCGTTGGAATCGGCCAGCACCACACCCTGGTCATCCAGCACCGGCACCTGACCAAACGAATTGAGTGCCAGGAACTCCGGTTTTTTGTGTTCGCCCTTGGCCAGGTCCACCAGGATCAGCTCGGTCGGCAGTTGCAGCAGCGAGAGCATCAATTCCACACGGTGAGCGTGGCCGGAACGTGGGAAGTTGTAGAGTTTGATGGCTTGCATGGTCGACTCCGGGGGGTGAGTGGCGCTGTTCGGGAACGAGCAGCACCGATGGCAGCCATCTTCTACCAATCATCAAAACAACAGAATAATCAGTAAACGCAATCCATTATTTCAGCTAGTGAAATTATCCATGCAATGCAGGATGCGTTCTGAGGCCATCCACCACGAAGTCGACAAAACTGCGCACCCGGGCCGGCGCCTTGCGACCGCCTTGATAGACCACATGGATAGGCAGTGGCGGCATTTCAAAATCCGCCAGAATAATTTCCAACTCCCCGGCTGCAATCTTGCTTGCCACCTGATATGACAGAATCCGAGTACACCCAAGTCCCAAGGCCGCCGCAGTAATGGCAGCCTGATTCGCCGTCACCACCAGACGCGGTTCGGCCCGAATGCTCAGCGGCTCGCCTTGCTCAAGAAATGGCCAGTTTCTTGATTGACCAATGGCGGATGTCGCAATGATTGGCGTATGCGCTAGTTCCTGCGGGTGCATTGGTCGCTCATGGCTGGTCAGAAACTGCGGCGAGGCGACGATTACCCGTCGAACCTCCCCTACCCGAATCGCATGCTGATTGCTGTCGGGCAGCTCTCCAATGCGTACCGCAACATCGATCCCCTCCTCGACCACACTGACCACACGATCAACCAGCAGCGCATTAATCGACACCTCTGGGAATTGCGTCAGAAAACTCACCATCAGTGGTGTGACGAACAGCTCCCCAAACAAAACCGGCGCAGTTATCGTCAATTGCCCACGTGGTTGGGCATGACTTCCTGCTGCCGAATCCTCGGCTTCCTGCACTTCGGCGAGAATTCTGCGACAGTCCTCCAGATACCGCTGACCCGCCTCGCTCAAATGCACACTGCGCGTCGTACGCGTGAGCAACTGCGTGCCGATGCGCTTCTCCAGCGCCGCCACCGCCCGGGTGACGCTGGCCGCCGACATGCCCAAACGCCGCGCCGCCGCCGAAAACCCTTGCTCCTGGGCAACGGCAGTGAAGACCTGCATTTCCTGGAAGCGGTCCATGGGCATGTCCTCGATTGAGATAAAAAAATCGCAACCGGAGGCTGCGATTTTCATGGTGATTCAAAACCGGGATTTTTGACAACCTGGCATTTTTCAAACCTCCAACGGATGAGCGAGTTCGGCCGAGCGATGCGCACTCGCCGTCAGCGCCTTCTCCACCAGTGATTCGAAGCCACCGACTTGAAACACCTTGATCGCAGCCTCGGTCGTCCCTCCGGGCGAGGTCACCCGACGGCGCAGCTCGCCGGCCTCGACCTCACTGCCCAGCGCCATGCGAGCCGCCCCGAGCGCGGTCTGCAGGGTCAGCTGCACGGCAGTTTCCCGTGGCAATCCGAGTTTCTCGCCGGCAGCGATCATGGTTTCGATCAACAGGAAAAAATACGCCGGCCCGCTCCCGGACACCGCCGTCACCGCATCGAGCTGCTGCTCCTGATCCAGCCACAGTGCCAGGCCGACAGCCGATAACAATCCCTCGGCCCACGTCCGCTGTTCGGCACTGACACGGGCATTGGCATACAGCCCGCTGACACCCTGGCGCACCATTGCCGGGGTATTCGGCATGCAGCGCACGATGGCCACCTCACCCAGCCACTTCGCCAGGCTGATGCTCGTGATGCCGGCAGCGATCGACACCACCAATTGCCGAGGCAGCAGGTGCGGGCGCAATGCTTCACAGACCGATTTCATGGCTTGCGGCTTGACCGCCAGCACCACCACATCGGCGCCTTCGACGACGAGATGGTTATCGGCGAAGGTTTGAATGCCGTGTTCGGCATGGATCCGCGCACGTTGTTCCGCGCGAGGGCAACTTGCGCGAATCAATGAAGCATCCAACCCCTTGGCGCGTAATCCGCCGATCAGGCTGCCAGCCATGTTGCCCGCACCGACGAAGGCAATTCGAGTATTGCTCATGAGCCTTCCATCAACGCAGCTGATTGAAGACGCGCTCGATGCGGGTCAGGCCCCATTCAAGCTCGTCGAGCGTGATTGAAAGTGGAGGCGCCACACGCAGGACATTTTCGTGGGTTTCACGGGTCATCACCCCTTCCTCCAACAGTGCCTCACAGTAAGGTTTCGCCGGGCGATCCAACTCGATCCCCACCCACAATCCGCGACCACGCACTTCTCTAATCGCAGGATCATTGAAGCCTTGCAGTCGGGCCTTCAAGTGCTCGCCCAGGCGCGCACTGTTTTCAATCAGCCCCTCTTCATCCAAAACCTTCAGGGCTTCAAGACCAATGGCCGCAGCCAGCGGATTGCCACCGAACGTCGAACCGTGGCTGCCGGGATCAAACTGATCGAGGATCTCCCGCCCGGCTACAAATGCCGACACCGGCATGATCCCGCCACCCAAAGCCTTACCGAGAATCAAGGCGTCAGGACGAATCTCTTCGTGTTCGAAGGCGAACCATTTCCCGGTGCGTCCAAGCCCGGATTGAATCTCGTCGAGGATCAGCAAGGTATTGCTCTCGTCACATAGCTTGCGCAATTCGCGCAGGAAGCCTGCCGGAGGAACACGGATACCCGCCTCGCCCTGAATCGGCTCGATCAGCACCGCACAGGTATGCTCGTTGATGGCGTCGCGAAAACTGGCGATGTCGCCAAAGCGTGCCTGTTTGAAGCCGTCGCAAAACGGACCAAAGTCAGCCTTGTAGGAAGGTTCGGAAGAGAAGCCGACAATGGTGGACGTACGCCCGTGGAAATTGTTGTCCGCGACGACGATTTCAGCGCGGTTCGCCTCAATCCCCTTCACCCGATAACCCCAACGCCGTGCGGCCTTGATCGCCGTCTCGACGGCCTCGGCACCACTGTTCATCGGCAATGCGCCAGCAAACCCGGTGACCCGGCAAAGTGCTTCCAGAAAGGCACCCAGCGGCTGGCTGTAGAAAGCCCGGGACACCACACTGATCTTGTCGATCTGAGCCACCGCCGCCTGGCGAATCCGTGGATGAACATGGCCGTGGCTGACCGCGGAATACGCCGACATCATGTCCAGGTAGCGCTTACCCGCTTCATCGGTTGCCCACACCCCTTCCCCTTTGACCAGCACCACAGGCAGTGGTGAATAGTTATGAGCGCAGAAGCGGTTTTCCAGCTCGATCGTATCTACAGAGTTCATCATCAACTTCCTGAAACATTGAATTCGGAGGCAGTGCCCTCAGGCACCCAGAAGCTTGCCGGTGCGGATCGGCACCGGGCCGGAAACCCGTCCCAGCGGATCACCGGGTCTGACGTAGCGGATTTCACGGCGCATGTAGAGCACACCGCTGTTGTGGCTGCTGAGCGTGGTGGTTTCGCCCGTCGTGGGGTCGACAATGTCGAACAGCGCCTGGCCTGCCTCGACATGGCTGCCGACCGGGACGCGATGTACGAGAATGCCGGCGGAGCGGGCATAGAACTGCTCACTGCCGGACAGCGGTGTGGCCGGATTGAGTAACGGTGGCTGCGGCGATGGAATGCCCTCGATGGCACCGCGATGGATCAAGTACTCGATAATCGCGGCGGCGTCCTGTTCGGCCACTTCATAGGACACGTCGCGCTGCCCACGGTGCTCGATCGTCACCGCAACCGTACCGTTGGGTATCGGGAACGCTTCACCGAACCGGGCTTGCAGGTTTGTCCACAGCAGGCACAGCGCTTCATCGAAGGAGTAACCCTGCGAGTCATTGGCCAGCAACGACACCTGTGCGCCCAGGTATCGCGAGAGCGGCTCGACTTCGCTCCAGATCTCTTCGCCGGTGTACAGATGCATGGCCGCTTCGCGGGAACAATGCAGATCGAGTACCACGTCTGCGTCGTGGGCCAGCAACATCAAGGTGCGTTGCAATGACGCGTATTCATCCACAGGGTCCCAGGCCGTGAGGCACTCGCGCCACGCCGAACGGATCAGCGCGCGATTGCTCTGGATGTCCTGACTGAGTCCACCCTCGATTTTTTGTGCAATCTCTTGGTGGTAAACCGGGAAACTGCGGTTGTAGTTACGACCACTGCCCAACTCGAAACGTCCGCTCAAGGCGCCCATGACGTACTGGCTCAAGCCCGCCGGATTGGCCACGGCCACCAGAACGATTTCGTCCTTCAGGCGGTTGGCCTTTTCCAGGGCGACCAGGTGTCGACGCAGCATCGTCGCCACCAGCATGGCGGGAATTTCATCCGCGTGCAGAGCCGCCTGGATGTAGATCTTGCGGCCCTGTCCGGTCGGTCCGTAATGCTCGCTGTCGATGTGCCTGCGGCTGCCATGTGTCGCCTGAAGCAATACGTGTTCGCGATGTTCCATAGGGTAAAACTCTCGAATTCAAAGTAGGACGGCCACTGGGTGAATCATAAAGAGAGGCTCTGGACCGCCATAAGGGCGGTCCCGGCTATCCCGATCGGGTAAATCGATCAGGTGAAGAAAAATCGTTCATCACTGCCGTCAGCCGGGTTTGAAACCCTGCTGACGGCGTCCCCCGCAACGACTACCAGAGCGCCAGGGTGTAACCGATGATGAGGCGGTTTTCGTTGGTGTCGTTGTAGTAATTGCCTTTGTTTTGCGCGTTGCGCCAGCGCACCGAGACACCTTTCAAGGGCCCGCTCTGAAGCGCGTAAGTGATATCGAAATCGCGTTCCCACTCGCGGCCTTCGCCGTCGAAGCCGATGATTTCGGCCTGGTCGCCTTTGGCGTAGCGCGTGGAGAAGGTCAGTCCCGGCACACCCAGCGCAGCGAAGTCGTAGTCATAGCGCGCATGCCAGGCGCGCTCATTGGTTTGCGAAAAGTTACCCAACTGGTATTCGGTGAAGAGGTACGTGACCGAGCCATCGACATAGGTAAACGGCGTGCTGCCCATTTGCTTCTGATAGCCGCCGCCGATGCTGTGTCCATTCCAGTTCCAGGTCAGTCGCGTACTCAGGGCACGGTTGTCGACCTTGCCGGCCAGCCCGGACCCGTCCTTATCGGCATCGAAATAACGAATGTCGGTTTTCAGCGTGCCGGCACCAAGGGCGAAGCTGTTTTTCAAGCCGACATACTGCTGGCCATAGAGGTTTTCCAGCTGCGCGTAGTGATAGCTCAGAACAGTATTGGGCGTGAGCTTGTAGTCGCCGCCAGCGAAACGAAACTGATCGCTGGCCGCCGTACTTTTGTAGGCTTTGTTCTGCGCTGTCAGACGCATGTCTTCGTAGTCGGTCGAATCACGGTCCTTGGCCTGATCGAGCTGACCCAGGCTCAGCGTCAGATCCTTGATGTCACTGGAAATGAGTTGAGCGCCACTGAACGACTGTGGGAACAGTCGACTGGTGTTGGGCTGCAGCGTCGGCAAATTCGGCACCAGATAGCCGACACGCAGCTCACTCTTGGCCAGACGCGCCTTGCCGGTCACACCCAGCTTGGAATACTCATCGTAGGCGCGCTTGTCGCTGCCGCGGTTCAGCAGGCCCGTACCGGAACGATCGGGGCTGGAGTCGAGCTTGATCCCCAGCATGCCAACGGTGTCCACACCAAAACCCACGACGCCCTCGGTGAAGCCGGACTTCACGTCCAGGGTAAAACCCTGGGCCCACTCTTCGCGCTTGGACTGCGTCGACTCTTCGCGGTAATCACGGTTGAAGTAATAGTTCTTTGTGTCCAGCGTTGCACTGCTGTCCTTGAAGAACTCCGCCTGGGCCATGCCCGGAATGCAGCCCGTGCCGACGACGCTCAGGCCGGTCATTAATTGAGTCAGGGATTTTTTTTTCATGTTGTTGGCTCCTGGCAGATCAATGGTTGAGGGAATGTTTTTTTGTTTTTTTCAGGCATGGCTTCGCCGTTCGCGCAAATCATCGATTTGCGCGTCGGTGTCGCTTTTGTCTGGTTAGTTCACGGCTTGAATCACTGCGGGGACGGGGCTGGGTCGTATGCGATAACCACCGCCTTCAAGTTTTTCCAGCGGGCTGGCCGCGGCCAACAGCTTTTGGGTGTAAGGGTGTTGCGGACGATCAAAGATCTCATCGCGCGCGCCCATCTCGACCACCTTGCCCTGGCTCATGACCGCGACGCGATGGGCAATACGCTCCACGGCCGCCAGGTCATGGGAGATGAACAGACAGGCAAAGCCGTATTGCGCCTGCAAGCGCTCGAACAACTCGAGAATCTGTTTCTGGATGGTCATGTCCAGTGCCGAAATCGGTTCGTCGGCGATCACCAGGCGTGGATGACGCACCAGCGCACGACCGATGGCGACACGTTGGCGCTGACCACCCGACAGTTGATGCGGGAAGCGGTCGACAAAATGATCCGCCAGACCAACGTCGATCAAGGTTTTGCGCACACGCTCACGCCGTTGTTCCGCGTTCAGACTGTGCTCGTGACGCAGCGGCTCGGCGAGGATTTCGCCGATTTTCATCCGTGGATCGAGTGACGAAAAAGGGTCCTGGAAAATCATCTGGCACTGCAGACGATGCTCACGGTTGCCCGCCTTGAGGATGTCGACGCCCTCGAAGCGAATCGCCCCTTCACATGGATTGACCAAGCCGACCACCGCACGGCCGAGGGTGGTCTTGCCCGAACCGCTGCCACCGACCAGGGCCAGGGTTTCTCCCGGCGCGATACTCAGGCTGGCCGAATGCACGACGCGTTTGTATTGGCTTCGCCCCCAGAAACTGCGAGGTCCCGGGTGTTCGATGCAGACGCCTTCGACCTCCAGCAGCGGACGCTCGCTCGGCGGCAACGGCACCAGATCGCCGCGCCGGGGCAAGGCTTCCAGCAACTGCCGGGTGTACTCGGCCTCGGGCGCCAGCAAAATGCGTTCGATACTGCCCTGCTCCACGGCTCGACCATCGCGCATGACCACCACTTTGTGGGCATAACGCGCCACCAGCGACAGGTCATGGCTGATGAACAGGATGGCCGTACCCTCTTCCCGGGTCAGGTCCAGCATCAACTTGAGAACATCCAATTGCGCCAGGCAATCGAGCGCGGTGGTCGGCTCGTCGGCAATCAACAAGGCCGGTCGCAGCAACATCACCGACGCCAACATGATGCGCTGGCGCATGCCGCCGGAGAATTCGTGGGGATAAGCGGCGAGACAACGCTCGGCATCGGCGATGCCGATGTGGCCCAGCATCTTCAGGGAGCGCTGGCGGATTTCTTCTTCGCTCAGGTCGGTATGCAGGCGCAAGCCTTCGGCCATCTGCTGGCCGATGGTCAGCGACGGGTTCAGGGAAACCATCGGTTCCTGGAACACCATGCCGATTTTAGCCCCACGGATCTGCCGCAGCGCTTCGGGTGTCAACGCATTGAGATCGCGTCCCTGAAAACGCACCGCGCCACCACACTGCTCCAGCGGCGGCGGCAGCAGACCGATGGCCGCGCGTGCCGCCATGGTCTTGCCACTGCCGGACTCGCCGACCAGTGCAACGATTTCACCGGGGGCGATGGTGAAGCTCAGGTCGTCGACCGCCAACGCGCCTTCCGGACCGACCCGAATCTTCAGGTTTTCTACTGCCAACAAAATATCGGATGCCGCCATGATCACTTCCTCATCCGCGGGTCGAGACGATCGCGCAGCGCATCGCCAGAAAGGTTGAAGGCCAGCAACGACAGGGCAATCAAAACGCCGGGGAACATCCCGAGCCAGCTGGCGGTGGCGATGTAGGGGCGGCTCGCCGCGAGCATGTTGCCCCACGTGGCGGCGGGTGGCGGTACGCCCAGGCCGAGGAAACTCAAGGAGCTTTCAGCGAGAATCGCCCAGCCGAACATGCTGGTGGCCAGCACGCAGATCGGTGCCACGCAATTGGGCGCAATGTGACGCAGCATGGTGTACAGCTCGGAGTTGCCGATCACGCGGGAGGCTTCGACGAACTCTTTTTCACGCAACGACAGCACGGTGCCGCGCACCACGCGAACCACCGATGGCGTATACGCCAGGCTGAGTGCCAGGACGATGCCGTACAGGCTCGGACCCATGATCGCCATCAATCCCAATGCCAGCAGGATGCCGGGGAATGCCAGCAGGGCGTCGTTGATCATCATCAGAACCCGGTCGACCCAGCCGCGCATGAACCCCGCCAGCAACCCCAGGAAAGTGCCGGCGATAACCGCCAGACTGACCGTCAACCAACTGATCCAGAGACTGGTGTGCGCACCGATCATCAAGCGGCTGAGTACGTCACGACCATACTCATCGGTCCCCAGCCAGTGCTGCATCGAGGGCGCCTGCAAGCGAGCCATCAGGTTCAACGCCAAGGGATCGGACGGTGTCCACACCAGGCCCACCAGTGCCATGGCCAGCAACAGAACGAGCAACCCGCCACCGATCAAACCATTCAATGGCAACCGGCCTCGCGAACGCCGGCGCGGTACAGTCACCGGCGGCACGGGAACGGTGTAGGGAGGAGGAGAAACAGGCTTGTTCATAGCTTGACCCTGGGATCGAAGAGCGGATAAAGAAGATCGACCAGCAAGTTGACGAGCACGTAGACGAAGGTCACCAGCAGCAGGCAGCCCTGCAATACCGGGTAGTCCCGTGCATAAATCGAATCGACCATCAGGCGGCCGAGGCCCGGCAGGGTAAACACGGTTTCCAGGACCGCAATGCCGCCGAGCAGGTTGCCGAGGATCAGACCGATCAGCGTCAACGTCGGAGCGAAGGCATTGCGCAATGCGTGTCGCCACAACACTGCCCGCTCGGAAAGGCCCTTGGCCCGGGCGTGGGTGATGTACTCCAGGCGCAGCACCTCGACGGCGCTGGCGCGTGCCATGCGGGTGATGGCGCCGAGTTCGACCAGGGTCAGCGTGACGATGGGCAAAACGATGTAACTCAGTGCCTGCCACGGGTCCTCATTGAAAGCGACATAACCCACCACCGGCAGCCAGCCCAGCTTGATACCGAAGCCGTACAACAGCAAAAGTCCCAACCAGAAGCTCGGTATCGACAGCAGCAATGTCGCACCGGCCACCACACCGAAATCCATCCCGCTGTTCTGTTTCCAGGCCGCCAACAGGCCCAATGGCACGGCGATCAACGCAGCCAACAGCACCGACACCAGTACGATGCTGGCGCTCACGCTGAAGCGGTCCAGGAGTAACGGCAGCACGGCCTGATTGGTGGTGATGGAGAAGCCCAGATCACCGCTGAGCACGGCCTTGAGCCAGATCACGAACTGCATCACCAATGGCTGATCCAGACCCAACGCTTCGCGGGTCGCGGCCAGGCTCTGGGCGTCGGCCATGTCGCCGAGCATCAGCAGCGCCGGATCACCCGGCACCATCCGGATGATGGCAAACACCATCAACGAGATCAGCAGCAGCGTCGGCAATGACATGGCCAGCCGCTGCACAATGAAACGCATCATGATCAGGGTCTCCCGGCTTGCAGATCAACGGTCCACAGACGTGGCTTGGAGACTGGCCACGGACGAAGCCCCTGCACGTAATCACGGTGCGCCGAGATCGAGTTGCCGTTGTACATCACGATCAGCGGCACATCCTTGATCATCTGTTGATGCAATTTATCGAACAGCACCTGACGCTTGGCCGGATCGGATTCACGCATGGCTTCCGACAGCCATTCCCGGGCCTGCGGGTTGTCCCAGACCTTGCGCGGCTCCTTGTCTTTGTCGCCGGTGACCGAATCGAAACTCAATGCCGGGTCCAGTCGTTCGGAGTAAGGAAACGCCATCATCTGGTAGTTACCGGTCTGATAGCGCTCCAGCTGAGTCCCCCACTCCAGGGTTTCCAGCACCAGATTGATGCCGCTTTCCTTGGCCATGGCTTGCGTGAATACGCCCATGTCGAAGATCGAAGGGTAGCGTTTGTTCACCAGGAGTTTGATCGGCTGGCCTTTATAACCGGCCTCGGCGAGCAGACGACGGGCCTTGACCGGGTCATAGCCATAACCCTTGTCTTCAACCGCCTGATGATATTTGCTGCCCACTGCAACCATCGAGGCGTTGGCCTTGGAGCGGTTGTCGGTCAAGGCAGCGACGATTTGCGAGGTGTCCAGCGAGTAGGCAATTGCCTCGCGCAAGCGCACATCCTGCAAAAGTGGGTCACGGGTCTGGAACAACAGGGCACTGATCGACATGGTGCCACTGGACGAAACCTTCACCTTCGGGATCGCTGCCAATTCGTTGGCATCCAGCGGTGTGACATCCACCAGCATGTCGACGTTTTTCGACAGCAACGCCGCCTTGGCGGCCGCCGGATCCGGGATGATCATGAGTTTGATGCGATCAATCTTTGTCGATTTGTTGCCGGTGTAGCCATCGGGAGCGGCTTCTGCGCGCGGTGTGTAATCCGCGAAGCGCAGCAGCTCGATCGACTGTGCGGCCTTCCATTCGCCCAGCTTGAACGGCCCGGTGCCGATCGGGGCTTTCCAGGCGCCGTCCACCACAGAATCAGGGTGCACGATGCCGCTGCCACCGCATTCCGGCAGCGCCGTGCTGGCCAGGAAAAGTCCGCTGGGCTTATCGAGCGTGAACACCACGGTCAGCGGATCCGGGGCCGAGATATCGACCACTTTGGTCCCACCGCTGCCATCAAACGCGCCCAGACAACGCCACTGGGTTTTCGGATCAAGATAACGACGCCAGCTCCACAGCACTTCAGCGGATGTCAGAGACGCGCCATTCTGAAACTTCACACCGTCGCGAAGGTGGAAGGTGTAGCGCAGGCCATCTTCGGAAACCTGCACTTCCTTGGCCAGCAGCGGACCGACGCTGGCGTCCTCGCGAAAAGCCACCAGTCCTTCGGTCAAATGCAGGATCACCGCATCCGAGTTGGTGTCACGGTTAACACCCGGCTCAGTGCTGCGAATGTCTGCGTTCAAGGCCACGGTCAGGGTGTTGTCCGCCCAGGCGTGGGCGGTCATGACGGCCGAGAGGCCGCCGGCCAGAAGAAAAGCTTTGTTCATATCAAGAACCTTTAGCTGTCGGCCCGGACGTTGGCAGGACCTCAAGACGAAGGCACGGCCGGGCACATGATGATTTTTCTTGTTTTACAGCTCCGCCGGGCACACGCCTGAGGGAGGTTTTACATCCGATGTCATTGTTGTTTTGGGTTTGTGTTTTGGGATTGATTGCCGCGAAGCGATGAACCGGTCCGAAGTGATCCACGGTGATGGGGCCGATCTTAGGGGGGTGGCAAGCGCATTGAGAAGAACGTATGGGATGATCATGTTCGGTATTTCCGCTCACCCCACTGACCATTCATCGCCAATGCGAATCAACGGCCCGCCAACCGGGGGTTTGCGCGGTATTGCCTAACTTTCATAAATCACTTTGTCCGATCATGATCACTTGAATTGATAGCATTTACGGGCATTTGTTCGGATAAGCTTCGGTCAAATCGATCATGCCTTGCCGTGTTCCCTGAGGTTACCTCCCATGACGCTGGTTCATCTTCGTGCCTTTTGCTCGGTCGTCGAGAAAGGCAGCTTTCGTTCGGCGGCCCGGCAATTGGGCGTTGCGCAAAGTACCCTGACCCAGTCGATCCAAAGCCTCGAAAAAGAGTTGGGCGTCGTCCTGCTGGCGCGCTCCAACCAGGGCATCAACCTGACGCCAGCCGGCGAAAGCTTTCTGACCCGAGCACGTTCGATCACCATGGATTGCGATCGTGCGTTGCAAGACATCCAGCAATGGAAGGGCGAACCCGAAGGGCAAATCGCACTGGGTGTCACCGCAGAACCCCTGGCCGAACTGCTGATGCCGGTTTTCAGCAGCTTCACGCGCAAATTCCCCAAGGTGCAGGTTCACGTCGCCAGCGGCTCGACAAAGATGTTGATCGAGAAGATTCGCGATGGCCGACTCGACTTCGTCATGTGCCCCCTGGCGCCCAACGTCACCGACATCGACCTGAACATCGAGCGACTCTACAGCTCCGATGCCAGCATCATCGCACGCAAAGGGCATCCACAAGCACACGCCCGTTCAGTGCGCGAGTTGACTGACTGTCAATGGATCAGCGTAAGGCCCGCCGGCGTGGTGGGCGGTGCAGAGAACCGGTTGATCGAGTTGTTCAGGGCTCAAGGACTGGCACCGCCGAAGATCGCGATCACGGCCGACTCATTGCTGGAAATCCTGCACATCGTGTCAGAGTCAGACTACCTGACCATCGAACCGCGCATGCTGCCCGGCATGAAGCTGTTCTCCTCGTCATTGATCACTATCCCGATCCGGGAACCGCTGGCTTCGCGCGATGTGTGCCTGATCAGCCGTCGATCTTCACCGTTCACCCAGGTCACGCAGGAATTGACCAGTATGCTGATTTCCTACTCGCGCCTGGTCCATCGACCCAAAGGCTGAGACCACGTTTCCCCCTTCGATCACTTCCGTTCACGTCACAAGAGACCTGCCTTTCATGCCTGCGCACCCTTCCTTGTCGTCCGTCCCCTCTTTTTCAACAAGTCATGACGGACTGCACCGCTCGACGGCCAGTGAGGCAGGCATCGCGCCTGATCGCATCATTGCCTTTCTCGATGAGGTCGAGAGCGCTGGCCTGGACTTGCACGGGCTGATCCTGCACCGCCATGGCAAAGTCGCCGTCGAAGGCTGGAAGTGGCCCTACACCCCGGATCGCCCGCGTGTCCTGCATTCGGTAGCGAAAAGCTTCACGGCGTGCGCCATCGGTTTCCTGCATGACGAAGGCCTGCTGCACCTCAGCGATACGGTGATTTCTTTCTTCCCGGAACACCTGCCGGCGCACGTCGATCCGCGTTTGCCGAGCATGACCGTCGAGCATTTGCTGACAATGCGCACCGGCCATCAATCCAACACATCGGGATCGGTCTGGCGCTCAATCGACAGCAGCTGGATCACCGAGTTTTTCAAGATCCCGCTGGTCCATGAGCCTGGTGGACACTATGTCTACACCAGCGCTGCCAGCTACATGCTGTCGGCGATCGTGACCAAGGTAACGGGCCAGACCATGCATGATTATCTGCGTCCACGCCTGTTCGAACCGCTAGGCATTACGGACGAGCACTGGGCCATCGGACCTGACGGAATCAACCCGGGCGGCAATGGCCTGACCGCTACGCCGGCGTCCATGCTCAAGCTCGGCATCCTCCATGCTCAGGATGGCCTGTGGGAAGGCAAACGTATTCTGTCGAGCAAATGGGTCCAGGCCGCGACTCGCCCGCAAGGCGGTTCCAACAGCAAGTACGGGTATCACTGGGCGATCAAACCACAAGGGGCCTACTGCGCGGTTGGCGTTTTCGTACAAATGGCGATTGTCTTTCCGGGCGATGGTGCAACGCTGGCGCTGGTCGGCGCCATGAAGAACTCGGCACAGATCATCCCGCATATCGAACGTCACTTTCCGGCGGCCTTCCTCGACACCCCGCAATCGACGACTGAAGCGGACACCCGCCTGATGCAACGTCTGGATACGATGCGCCAGGTACCCGCATTCGAATCCGCAGCCACTTCCCCTTTCGCCGTTTCCACCACTTTCGATATGGAGACCAACGACTTGGGCGTCGCTCGGCTCGGTTTTACCTTTGAAACCGATGCGCTGACCGTGTACCTGACCGATAACTCGGGGGTTCATCGCATTGTTGCGGGACTGGATTGCTGGCATCAGGGGACCACGGACATGCCAGGCAGTGAACTGCACCATGGCTACGCCTTCAAGGACGAAGCCGTCATCGCCGGCGCACGCTGGCTCGATGGCAAGACACTGGAGATGCAATGGATCTACGTCGCCAGCGCCTTCCGCGACACGGTCCTTTGCACCTTTACAGAAGATGGCCTGACGTGGGAACGCAGCGTCAACGTCAACAGCGGTGTGCTGGCCCAACAGCCACTACGGGGTCGGCGATTGACGGACTGAAAAAAGTCCCGAAGTCGGGGGAATGCTGTTCACTTACGCGGATCCTGAGCCTTACCAATCCCTGTGGCGAGCGAGCTTGCTCGCGTTGGGCTGCGCAGCAGCCCCAAAAAATCTGGTAACCAACGTGATTTTTGTGAGTGCTGCGCACTCAAACGGGAGCAAGCTCCCTCGCCACAGATTTCTCACTAACTCAAGAACCGCTTAAGGTTTTACCGGCTGTGGATAACTTATTCCACCGTCACCGACTTCGCCAGGTTGCGCGGCTGGTCAACGTCAGTACCCTTCAGAACGGCCACGTAGTAAGACAGCAGTTGCAACGGGATGGTGTAGAGGATCGGCGACAGGATGTCGTGGATGTGCGGCATCTGCACGACGTGCGTGCCTTCACCATTGGTCATGCCGGCCTTCTCGTCGGCGAAGACGATCAGCTCGCCACCACGGGCACGGACTTCCTGAAGGTTGGACTTCAGTTTCTCCAGCAGCTCGTTGTTTGGCGCCACGGTCACCACGGGCATGTCGTTATCCACAAGCGCCAACGGACCATGTTTCAACTCGCCGGCCGGGTAGGCTTCGGCGTGGATGTAGGAGATTTCCTTGAGCTTGAGTGCCCCTTCCATCGCCACCGGGAATTGCGCGCCACGGCCGAGGAACAGCGTGTGGTTCTTCTCGGCGAACAGCTCGGCGATTTTCTCCACGGTGCTGTCCATTGCCAGCGCCTCGCCCAAACGGGTTGGCAGGCGACGCAATTCTTCGACCAGCCTGGCTTCAACGCCGTCGGCCAAGGTACCGCGTACCTGACCCAGGGACAGGGTCAGCAGCAGCAAGCCAACCAGTTGGGTGGTGAACGCTTTGGTCGATGCCACGCCGATTTCGCGACCGGCCTGGGTCAGCAGCGTCAGATCGGACTCACGCACAAGGGAGCTGATGCCAACGTTGCAGATGGCCAAACTGGCGAGAAAGCCCAGTTCCTTGGCGTTACGCAGAGCGGCCAGGGTGTCGGCGGTTTCGCCGGACTGGGAAATGGTGACGAACAGGGTGTCAGGCTGCACCACGACCTTGCGGTAGCGGAACTCGCTGGCGACTTCGACCTGACAAGGGATACCGGCCAGTTCTTCGAGCCAGTAACGGGCGACCATGCCGGCGTGATAGCTGGTGCCGCAAGCAACGATCTGCACGTTGCGCACTTTGGCGAACAGCTCGGCCGCCTGTGGACCGAATGCCTGCACCAATACTTGGTTCTGGCTGATGCGACCTTCCAGGGTGCGCTGCACCACGGACGGTTGTTCGTGGATCTCCTTGAGCATGAAATGGCGGAACTCGCCTTTCTCCGCAGCTTCGGCGCCATCGCGGTATTGCACGGCTTCGCGCTCGACAGCCTGGCCGTTAACGTCCCAGATCTGCACGCTGTCGCGACGAATTTCCGCGATATCGCCTTCTTCCAGATACATGAAGCGGTCGGTGACTTGACGCAGGGCCAACTGGTCGGAGGCCAGGAAGTTTTCACCCAGGCCCAGACCGATCACCAGCGGGCTACCGCTACGGGCCGCCACCAGGCGATCCGGTTGCTGGGCGCTGATCACCGCC
Source organism: Pseudomonas sp. SDO5532_S415 (assembly GCF_054071155.1). Classification (NCBI taxonomy): domain Bacteria; kingdom Pseudomonadati; phylum Pseudomonadota; class Gammaproteobacteria; order Pseudomonadales; family Pseudomonadaceae; genus Pseudomonas; species Pseudomonas sp. SDO5532_S415. Next base: position 87,394 of record NZ_JBSVWS010000003.1, read on the forward strand.
AAGCCGTAAGCACCATGCAGTTCTTTGACTGTCGCCTTGAGGGCAACGGTCAGATCACGCAATTCCTTGAGTTTGTGGTTCAGCAAATGGGCGATGACTTCAGTGTCGGTGTCCGACGTAAAGACGTGGCCCAGGGCTTTGAGCTGCTCGCGTAGCGCTTCGTGGTTTTCGATGATGCCATTGTGCACCACCGCCAGATCACCGGAAAAATGCGGATGCGCGTTTCGCTCGCTCGGAGCACCGTGCGTCGCCCAACGGGTATGGGCGATACCCAAGCGGCCGGCCAGGGCTTCTTCATTCAGGGCTTGCTCCAACTCGCTGACCTTGCCCGGACGACGCAGGCGCTGGAGTTTTTCGTCATTGGTGTAAACCGCGACCCCGGCACTGTCATACCCGCGGTACTCAAGACGCTTGAGGCCTTCGACCAGGATGGCAGTGATGTTACGTTCTGCGACTGCGCCAACAATTCCACACATGCTATTTCTCCTGACTGACGGCCGCGCAAATCAGAGTGATACCGCGGGCCTGAATCTGATCCCGTGCCTCAGCCGGCAGGCGATCATCGGTAATTAGGGTATGGACACTGCTCCAGGGCAGTTCCAGGTTGGGAATCTTGCGACCGATCTTGTCGGCTTCCACCATCACCACCACTTCGCGCGCCACTTCGGCCATGACCCGGCTCAATCCCAGCAACTCATTGAAGGTCGTCGTGCCACGCACCAGATCGATGCCATCGGCACCGATGAACAATTGGTCGAAGTCGTAAGAGCGTAGTACCTGCTCGGCAACCTGCCCTTGAAAGGACTCAGAGTGCGGGTCCCAGGTGCCTCCGGTCATCAGCAGCACCGGCTCATGCTCGAGCTCGCTCAGGGCATTGGCGACATGCAGGGAATTGGTCATCACCACCAGACCCGGTTGTTGGCCGAGTTCCGGGATCATCGCTGCGGTGGTGCTGCCGCTGTCGATGATGATGCGCGCGTGTTCGCGAATCCGCGTCACTGCAGCACGGGCGATGGCTTGCTTGTATTTGGAGACAGGCTGACTGAGATCGGCCACCAGTTCCTGGGGCATAGTGATCGCACCCCCATAACGACGTAGCAGCAAACCGTTGCTTTCAAGTGCGGCCAAATCCTTGCGAATCGTAACTTCAGAGGTTTCGAAGCGCTTGGCCAGTTCGTCCACACTGACTTCGCCTTGCTCGTTGAGCAAGGCCAGGATGTTGTGGCGGCGTTGAGGTGTATTGCGCTTCGACATGGTTGATTAAGTTTCGATTCGAAAGATAACGTAAGCAATCAAAACCTATCAGTGAAACTTCGTCAAGCGCGAGGCGATAAAAAGTTCTGTGGATAAACGCTTCGCGGGCAAGGCCACTCCCCCAAGGTATGTTGATAACCCTGTGGGAGCGGGCTTGCCCGCGAATACGATGGTTCTGCCTGTGCGTAACTTCAGCTCATCATCGATATGTGGATAACTCAGCTTTTTTTGACCTTCTCCGGCCGCTTCCAGCCATCGATGTTCTTCTGGCGTGCGCGCCCCACCGCCAACTGGGATTTATCCACAGTGGAGGTAATGGTCGAACCCGCTGCGGTCGTCGCACCGTCGAGGATATCCACAGGCGCTACCAACGAGTTGTTGGAACCAATGAAAACATCTTCGCCCAACACCGTTTTCCACTTGTTGGCGCCATCGTAGTTGCACGTGATGGTGCCGGCGCCGATGTTGGTGCGTGCACCGATTTCGGCATCGCCCAGATACGTCAGATGGCCGGCCTTGGCGCCTTCACCCAAATGCGCGTTTTTCAGTTCGACAAAGTTACCCACATGCGCCCGCGCGTCCAGCACCGTACCTGGACGCAAACGCGCAAACGGCCCGGCATCGCTGCCTTCACCGAGAATCGCGCCTTCGATATGGCTGTTCGCCTTGATCACCACGCCTTTTCGCAGGGTGCTGTCCTTGATCACACAGTTCGGGCCGATCACCACGTCATCTTCGATGACAACCTTGCCTTCGAGAATCACGTTGATATCGATCAGCACGTCACGGCCAACGGTTACTTCACCGCGTACGTCAAAACGTGCGGGGTCGCGCAGGGTTACGCCCTGGGCCATCAAGCGGCGACCGGCGCGCAACTGATAGTGACGCTCAAGCTCGGAAAGCTGCTTGCGGTCGTTGGCGCCCTGCACTTCCATGGCGTCGTGGGGTTGTTCGGTGGCGACGACCAGACCGTCGTTCACTGCCATTTCGATCACGTCCGTCAGGTAGTACTCACCCTGAACGTTGTTGTTCGACAGACGACCGGTCCAATCAGCCAGGCGGTCCGAAGGCATCGCGAGGATACCGGTGTTGCCTTCTTTGATAGCGCGCTGAGATTCGTTGGCGTCCTTGTGCTCAACGATGGCAGAGACCTTACCGTCAGCATCACGAACGATTCGGCCGTAACCGGTTGGATCGTCCAGCTCGACGGTTAGCAAGCCCATTTGCCCTGGCACTACCAGTTTGAGCAAGCGTTGCAGAGTTTCGACTTCAATCAACGGCACATCACCGTAAAGAACCAGCACGGTATCGGCTTCGATGAATGGAATCGCTTGGGCCACGGCATGACCGGTGCCCAGCTGTTTGTCCTGAAGGACGAAATTCAGATCGTCGGCGGCCAGGCGTTCACGTACTGCCTCGGCACCATGACCGATTACCACATGGATGCGCTGTGGATCGAGTTGCCGGGCGCTGTGGATAACATGGCCGAGCATCGAATTGCCGGCAATCGGGTGCAAGACTTTCGGCAAGGCCGAACGCATGCGCGTACCTTGACCAGCAGCGAGAATAACGATTTCAAGAGACATGACTGGCTACCAATCCTGGGTGGTCAGCGGCTGCGACCATAGTGATGAAAGTCGGAAAAGAAAAAAGGGTAGCCGAGGCTACCCTTTTTAATCAATCGCACAACAAGCTGGCCTTAATGGCCGAACTTCTTGCGGATCTGCTGGACGGTGCGCAGCTGAGCTGCAGCCTCGGCCAGACGTGCGGCAGCAGAACCGTAATCGAATTCCGCGCCCCGCTCATGCAAGGCCTTCTCGGCAGCCTTAACGGCTTCCTGAGCGGAGGCTTCGTCCAGGTCGGCAGCACGTTGCACGGTGTCGGCCAGAACCTTGACCATGTTCGGCTGAACCTCGAGGAAACCACCGGAGATGTAATACACCTCCTCTTCCCCGCCCTGCTTGATCAGGCGGATCGGACCCGGCTTGAGATTGGTGATCAGCGGCGCGTGACCCAGGGCGATACCAAGATCACCCAGTGCACCGTGCGCAACCACCATCTCGACCAGACCGGAAAAGATTTCTCCTTCCGCGCTGACGATATCGCAATGGACTGTCATAGCCATCTGATTGCCTCAACCTAAATTAGCGCCCGTTGCCGGGCGCCGGGATTACAGTTTCTTGGCTTTCTCGATCGCTTCTTCGATGCCGCCAACCATGTAGAACGCTTGTTCTGGCAGGTGGTCGTAGTCACCGTTGAGGATGCCTTTGAAGCCAGCAATGGTGTCTTTCAGGGAAACGTATTTACCCGAAGCACCGGTGAAGACTTCAGCCACGAAGAACGGCTGCGACAAGAAACGCTGGATTTTACGAGCACGGTTTACCAACTGCTTGTCGGCTTCCGACAGCTCGTCCATACCCAGGATCGCAATGATGTCCTTCAGTTCTTTGTAACGTTGCAGCACGTACTGAACACCACGAGCAGTCTCGTAGTGGTCGTTGCCGATCACGTTAGGGTCCAGCTGACGCGAAGTCGAGTCCAGTGGGTCTACCGCTGGGTAGATACCCAGGGAAGCGATGTCACGGGACAGAACGACGGTGGCGTCCAAGTGGGCAAACGTGGTCGCTGGCGACGGGTCAGTCAAGTCGTCCGCTGGTACGTATACGGCCTGGATCGAAGTAATCGAACCTTGCTTGGTCGAAGTGATGCGCTCTTGCAGCACGCCCATCTCTTCAGCCAGGGTCGGTTGGTAACCTACTGCCGAAGGCATACGGCCCAGCAGTGCGGATACTTCGGTACCGGCCAGGGTGTAACGATAGATGTTGTCGACGAACAGCAGAACGTCGTTACCTTCGTCACGGAACTTCTCGGCCATGGTCAGGCCGGTCAGGGCTACGCGCAGACGGTTTCCCGGCGGCTCGTTCATCTGACCGTAAACCAGTGCCACTTTGTCCAGAACGTTGGAGTCCTTCATCTCGTGGTAGAAGTCGTTACCCTCACGAGTACGCTCACCCACACCGGCGAACACGGAATAACCGCTGTGCTCGATGGCGATGTTACGGATCAGTTCCATCATGTTTACGGTCTTGCCTACACCGGCACCACCGAACAGACCGACTTTACCGCCCTTGGCGAACGGGCAAACCAGGTCGATAACCTTGATACCGGTTTCCAGCAGGTCGTTGCCGCCCGCTTGTTCAGCGAAGGATGGCGCAGGACGGTGAATGCCCCAGCGCTCTTCGGTGTCGATCGGGCCAGCTTCGTCAATCGGGTTGCCCAGTACGTCCATGATCCGGCCCAGGGTCGCTTTACCGACTGGTACGGAGATGGCAGCGCCGGAGTCGATAACGTCCAGACCGCGCTTCAAGCCTTCGGTGGAACCCATCGCAATGGTGCGAACTACGCCGTCGCCCAGCTGCTGCTGAACTTCCAGGGTAGTTTCCGCGCCTTGTACTTTCAGCGCGTTGTAGATGCTCGGTACGCTGTCGCGTGGAAATTCCACGTCGATAACGGCGCCGATGATTTGAACGATACGTCCGCTACTCATAGCTGGATCCTCTGAATATTTGAACCGTTAAACCGCGGCAGCGCCGCCGACGATTTCCGAGATCTCTTGGGTGATCGCAGCCTGACGCGCCTTGTTGTAGACCAGCTGCAAATCGCTGATCAAATCACCGGCGTTGTCGGTAGCGTTCTTCATCGCGATCATCCGCGCAGCTTGTTCAGCCGCATTGTTCTCGATCACCGCCTGGTACACCTGCGACTCCACGTAACGCACCATCAGGCCGTCAAGCAGCTCTTTGGCGTCCGGTTCGTAGAGATAGTCCCAGTGGTGCTTGAGTTCTTGATCCGGGGTTGCCACCAGCGGAACCAATTGCTCCACGGTAGGCTGCTGCGTCATGGTGTTGACGAACTTGTTGGACACCACGGACAAGCGGTCAATACGACCGTCCAGATAAGCGTCCAGCATCACCTTGACGCTGCCGATCAGATCATTGATCGACGGCTCTTCACCCAGGTGGCTGATAGCTGCAACGACGTTACCGCCGAAGTTGCGGAAGAAAGCCGCACCCTTGCTACCAATCACACACAGATCAATCTCGACGCCGTTTTCGCGGTTTACCGCCATGTCCTTGACCAGGGCCTTGAACAGGTTGGTGTTCAAGCCGCCGCACAGACCACGGTCACTGCTCACCACGACATAACCGACGCGCTTGACTTCGCGGTCGATCATGAACGGATGGCGGTATTCCGGGTTGGCGTTGGCCAGATGCCCAATTACCTGGCGGATACGCTCCGCATAAGGACGGCTAGCAGCCATGCGCATTTGTGCCTTGCGCATTTTGCTGACCGCCACTTTTTCCATGGCGCTGGTAATTTTTTGCGTGCTTTTGATGCTCGCAATCTTACTGCGAATCTCTTTTGCGCCTGCCATGTAACACCTATCAGGTTAGCAAGCGGGAGCCTTCCGGCCCCCGCTGCGGCTTACCAGGTTTGGGTGGCCTTGAACTTCTCGATACCGGCTTTCATACCGCCATCGATTTCGTCATTGAAGTCACCCTTCACGTTGATCTTCGCCATCAATTCGGCGTGATCGCGGTTGAAGTAAGCAATCAGCGCTTGCTCGAAGCTGCCGACTTTGGCGATTTCAACGTCAGTCAGGAACCCACGCTCAGCGGCATACAGCGACAGCGACATGTCGGCGATCGACATTGGCGCGTATTGCTTCTGCTTCATCAGCTCGGTAACGCGCTGACCATGCTCAAGTTGCTTACGGGTCGCTTCGTCCAGGTCAGAAGCGAACTGGGCGAATGCCGCCAGTTCACGGTACTGAGCCAGAGCGGTACGAATACCACCGGAGAGCTTCTTGATGATCTTGGTCTGAGCGGCACCACCCACACGGGATACCGAAACACCGGCGTTCACTGCAGGACGAATGCCCGAGTTGAACATGGCCGATTCCAGGAAGATCTGACCGTCGGTGATGGAAATCACGTTGGTCGGAACGAACGCGGAAACGTCGCCAGCCTGGGTTTCGATGATCGGCAGTGCGGTCAGGGAACCGGTTTTGCCGGTCACTGCGCCGTTGGTGAACTTCTCTACGTACTCTTCCGAAACGCGGGATGCGCGCTCCAGCAGACGGGAGTGGAGATAGAACACGTCGCCTGGGTAAGCTTCACGGCCTGGTGGACGGCGCAGCAGCAGGGAAATCTGGCGGTAAGCCACTGCTTGCTTGGACAGATCGTCATAAACGATCAGCGCGTCTTCACCGCGGTCGCGGAAGTATTCGCCCATGGTGCAACCGGAGTACGGTGCCAGGAATTGCAGCGCAGGAGATTCCGAAGCACTGGCAGCCACGATGATCGTGTTGGCCAGGGCGCCGTTTTCTTCCAGCTTGCGAACCACGTTGGCGATGGTCGATTGTTTCTGACCGATCGCTACGTAGACGCAGAAAATGCCGCTGTTCTTCTGGTTGATGATCGCGTCGATCGCCAGAGCGGTTTTACCGATCTGACGGTCACCGATGATCAGCTCACGCTGGCCACGGCCGACAGGGATCATGGCATCGACAGCCTTGTAGCCAGTCTGTACAGGCTGGTCTACCGACTTACGCCAGATCACGCCTGGAGCAACTTTCTCGACCGCATCGGTCTCGGTGTTGTTCAGCGGACCTTTGCCATCAACAGGGTTACCCAGTGCGTCGACTACGCGACCCAGCAGTTCCTTACCAACCGGAACTTCCAGGATGCGGCCAGTGCACTTGGCGCTCATGCCTTCAGCCAGAGACTGGTATGCACCCAATACAACGGCACCTACGGAGTCTTGCTCCAGGTTGAGGGCCATACCGTAGACACCGCCCGGAAACTCGATCATCTCGCCGTACATGACGTCGGCCAGACCGTGAATCCGCACGATGCCGTCAGATACGCTGACGACAGTGCCTTCGTTACGGGCTTGGGAGGTCACATCGAGCTTGTCGATGCGGCCCTTGATAATTTCACTTATTTCGGAAGGATTGAGTTGCTGCATTGCTCTGCTGCCCCTTCAAACTCAAGATTTCAATGCTTCGGCAAGTTTCGCGATTTTGCCGCGAATCGAGCCATCGATAACCAGGTCGCCGGCGCGGATGACGACACCCCCAATAAGGGATGAATCTTCCTCGACTTGCAGGCGCACTTCCCGGTTGAGTCGTGCACTGAGAACCTTGGCGAGTTTGTCTTGCTGTTCTTGGTTCAATGCGAATGCACTGGTGACTTCAACGTCTACCGACTTCTCTTGCTCAGCCTTGTACAGGTCAAACAGAGCGGCGATCTCCGGCAACAGCAGGAGACGTTCGTTTTCGGCAACGACGTTAATGAAGTTCTGTGCCTTGGCATCAAACTTGTCGCCGCACACGTCAATGAACGTGGCGGCCTTTTCTGCGCTCGTCAGTCGCGGGGCCTTGAGCACGCGCTGCATGGTGTCGTCTTCCGACACCGCTGCAGCCAGGCCGAGCATGGCTGACCAATTGGCCAGTTGCTGGTGGGCCTGAGCGTGCTCGAAGGCCGCCTTAGCGTAAGGTCGGGCCAACGTGGTCAGTTCTGCCATGATCGCCCTCGCTTAGATTTCAGCAGCCAGTTGGTTAACCAGCTCTGCGTGCGCGTTTTGATCGATTGACTTGCCCAGGATCTTCGAAGCACCGTCAACGGCCAGGCTACCCACTTGGGCGCGCAGCGCGTCTTTGACGCTGTTCAGTTCCTGTTCGATCTCGGCCTGAGCCTGAGCCTTCACACGGTCAGCTTCGACGCGAGCCTGTTCACGGGCTTCGTCGACAATCTGGGTACCGCGCTTCTTGGCTTGCTCGATGATTTCAGCTGCCTGAGCTTTCGCTTCGCGCAGTTGGTGACCCGCTTTCTCTTGGGCCAACTCCAGGTCGCGAGCTGCTCGGCTGGCAGCGTCCAGTCCATCCGCGATCTTCTTTTGACGTTCGTGCAGTGCCGCGATGACCGGAGGCCATACGAACTTCATGCAGAACAGTACAAAAATGAGGAACGCAACGGACTGGCCAATCAGGGTCGCATTAATGTTCACGCCAACACCTCGCAGTTACGTTGTCCATCACATCAAATCACTCGGAAGATCCGAGTAATTAGCCAGCGATCTGACCAACGAACGGGTTCGCAAAGGTGAAGAACAGAGCGATACCAACACCGATCATGGTTACGGCGTCGAGCAGACCGGCAACGATGAACATTTTAACTTGCAGCATTGGAACCATTTCTGGCTGACGCGCTGCGCCTTCCAGGAACTTGCCGCCCAGCAGGCCGAAACCAATTGCGGTACCCAGTGCGCCCAGGCCGATCAACAGTGCAACAGCGATAGCGGTTAGACCAACTACAGTTTCCATCTTTCCTCCCGACTTTTACGTCGTATGGTTTAGGTTTTTTAGATTAAAGCGGTAAAACAAATCGTTTCAGAGCCCCCAAGGACTCCCCTCCCGTTTGACCGGGAGGGACATCAGACTAGTCGAGACTGGTCTTAATGGTTTTCTTCGTGCGCCATCGACAGGTAGACGATGGTCAGCATCATGAAGATGAACGCCTGCAGGGTGATGATCAGGATGTGGAACACTGCCCACGCCCACTGCAGAACAACGCCCAGGCCGCTGAGCCAGAGCAGGCCGCTGCCGAACATCACAGCGATCAGGATGAACACCAGCTCGCCGGCATACATGTTGCCGAACAGACGCAGAGCCAGGGAAATCGGCTTGGCGATCAGGGTCACGAATTCCAGCAGGAAGTTCACCGGGATCAGCAGGGCCTGAACGAAGATGTTCTTGCTGCCGAACGGGTGCAGGGTCAGCTCGCCGATGAAACCGCCGAGGCCCTTGACCTTGATGCTATAGAAAATGATCAGTGCGAAAACCGAGAACGCCATGCCCAGGGTCGCGTTCGGGTCGGTGGTCGACACGGCACGGAACGGGATATGTGCATCGCCGGAGATCATGATGGCCAGCTGAGGAATCCAGTCGACCGGTACCAGGTCGACGGCGTTCATCAGGAACACCCAGACGAAGATGGTCAGTGCCAGCGGTGCGATCACCGGGCTACGGCCATGGAAGCTGTCTTTCACGCTGCCATCGACGAATTCGACCAATACTTCAACGAAGTTCTGCAAAGCACCTGGCTGACCGGATGTCGCCTTCTTTGCCGCCATGCGGAAAAGAAGAACGAAAATCAGACCCAATGCGACCGACCAGCCGAGGGTATCGACGTGGAAAGCCCAGAAGCCCATTTCCTTGGCTTCTGCTGCGGTGTGGGCAAAGCCCCAGCCGCCGGTAGGGTGCTGACCGAAAGTCAGGTTCTGCAAGTGGTGCTGGATATAGCCCGAAGCGGTTGTTTCTGCCATGGTTGCCTCAAACGCCCTAAGGTCTCGAAAGTCTTGTTCTCATCAGCAGGGGAGCGAACCAGCTGACCGACTGAGTCAGCACGAAGGCACCGAAGACTGCTATCGGCGCCAATGGCTTCACACCTGCAAACACCAGTGCAAACAGCACTGCCGTCAAAATCAGTTTGCCCGCCTCGCCGGCATAAAAAGACCGGACGATGGCTTGAGCTGCTCGGGCGCCGGAAAACCGAAATGCCCTGTGAGCGAAATAAACATTGGGAAGCAAGGCTATCAGGCCTCCGCAAAGTCCCGAGTACCCGGCAACGACTCCATACCATTGCCAGAGCGCCAGAGCGGCAATGAGCAAAATGACAAATTGAGCCATTAACACCGGAAAAACCGCGAGGCGATGGAACGGCAAGCGGTTTGGCGTGCGGGTTTCCATCACTATTGCTCTCCAATGGTCGGCTGCCGAAATTCAATAACTTGGCATAATTTGTGCCGACAAAATGCGCGCAGAGTATAGGGGCGGTTCTGCCCCTATTCAACTGTCAGGTAGTGATTTCCGACTGCGCGCTACATGAGGAAATGTTTCAGCGAATATGTGCGAGCACGCCTTGAAGCTCATCCAGGGAGTTGTAGCCAATCACCAACTGTCCTTTTCCCTTCTTCCCGTGCCGAATCTGCACCGCAGAGCCTAGGCGCTCGGCCAGACGCTGCTCCAATCGGGCGATATCCGGGTCTGGTTTTACGGGTTCGACTGGCTCGGGTTTGCCACTCAACCACTGACGAACCAGTGCCTCGGTTTGGCGCACGGTGAGTCCGCGTGCGACAACATGTCGCGCCCCTTCGACCTGTTGATTGTCCGGCAAACCGAGCAAAGCACGGGCATGGCCCATTTCCAGATCGCCATGGGACAACATCGTCTTGATGACTTCCGGCAACGAGATCAGGCGCAGCAGGTTGGCCACGGTCACCCGGGACTTACCGACGGCTTCGGCCACCTGTTGCTGGGTCAACTGGAACTCCTGCTGCAGACGCTGCAAGGCCATCGCTTCTTCAATCGGATTCAGGTCTTCGCGCTGGATGTTCTCGATCAGCGCGATGGCGATCGCGGTTTCATCGGGCACGTCGCGAACCATCGCAGGGATGGTTTCCTGCCCGGCTTGCTGGCTGGCACGCCAGCGGCGTTCACCAGCAATGATTTCAAAACGGCCGCTGCCAATCGGACGAACCACGATGGGCTGCATGACGCCCTGGGCCTTGATCGACTGCGCCAGCTCTTCCAGCGCCTGAGGATCCATGTCCCGACGCGGCTGGTATTTGCCGCGCTGGAGCAGGTCCAGTGGCAGATGTTGCAGCTCACGCTGATCGGCTTGCGCCGCTTGTTCTTCCAGCGAGCTGACAGTCGGACCACTCAGCAGTGCATCCAGTCCACGTCCGAGACCTCGTTTCTTGACGGCCATGGGGATTCCTTAAGTTGCCTGAGCAGCGGCGATGCGTGAGTTTTTACGCTGACGACGAACCATTTCGCCGGCCAGAGCCAGATAGGCTACAGCGCCGCGCGATGCTTTGTCGTACGCCAACGCCGGCATACCGTAGCTTGGAGCTTCGGCCAGTCGAATGTTGCGCGGAATGACCGTGTCGTAGAGCTGATCACCGAAGTGTTCCTTGAGCTGCGCCGACACATCGTTCATCAGGCTCAGGCGCGGGTCGTACATCGTACGCAACAGGCCTTCGACCTTGAGGTTCGGGTTCAGCAACTCAGCGATGCGCTTGATGTTATCCACAAGGTCGCTCAAGCCTTCGAGTGCGAAGTACTCGCACTGCATGGGGATAATCACCCCGTCAGCGGCAACCAATGCGTTCAAGGTGAGCATCGAAAGCGACGGCGGGCAGTCGATCAGGATGTAATCGTAGTTTTCACGGATCGGCGCCAGCGCACTGCGCAGGCGGCTTTCCTTCATCTGCATTTCCAGCAAAACCACTTCGGCGGCCGTCAGGTCGCGGTTGGCCGGCAACAGCTGGTAACCACCGTGCTCCGAGTAATGCATGGCCTGGGCCAGATCGCACTCGCCGATCAGCAGGTCATAGACCGAGTTTTCCAGGCCGTGTTTATCCACACCGCTACCCATGGTGGCGTTGCCCTGTGGATCGAGATCGATCAACAACACCCGGCGCTTGGTTGCGACGAGGGATGCTGCGAGGTTGATGCAGGTGGTGGTCTTGCCCACACCACCCTTTTGGTTCGCTATCGCGAATACCTTAGCCATTCTTGCTTGTGTTCCCAATCATGCCGTGCGGCGCAGTATCAGCAGATGGCGTTGGCCTTGGCAACCGGGTACGGCCAGGGCGTGTTCGCTATCGAGGTGGAAGTCTGTCGGCAATGCTACCAGCTCATCGGCGGGATGAACGCCCTTCATTGCCAGCCAACGTGTATCGGTATCACCGAGGTGACGCGTCCAGTTGGTGAAGTTCTCCATGCTGCTGAACGCCCGGGAAATGATCCCGTTGAACGGCTGAGCTGGCTGGAAAGCTTCGACGCGACTGTGGATAACTTGCAGGTTATCCAGTTTGAGTTCGAGTTTGACCTGGGTCAGAAAGCGGGTTTTCTTGCCGTTGCTGTCCAGACAGGTGACTTGAGACTGCGGAAACAGGATCGCCAGCGGAATACCCGGCATACCGCCGCCACTGCCAACGTCCAGCCAGCGGCCGTTTTCGATGAACGACATCACACTCAAGCTATCGAGCAAATGACGGGACACCATTTCGTCCGGATCGCGCACCGCGGTCAGGTTGTAAGCCTTGTTCCATTTGATCAACAGGGCCAGGTAACCCAGCAATTGCGCGTGCTGGGTTTCTGTCAGCGTGACACCGAGCTGGCGAGCGCCTGTGGATAACTCTTCGGCATGTTGCGAGGTGACCAACGAACTCAAGCGCTTTGCTCCAACTGACGGCCCGCGCCGCGTTTTTTCAAATGAATCATCAACAGCGAAATCGCCGCTGGGGTAACGCCCGGAATACGCGACGCCTGGCCCAAGGTTTCCGGACGGGTCGCACCGAGCTTGCTCTGGATCTCTTTGGAGAGACCGGAAATATTCGTGTAATCGATATCCACAGGCAGTTTCGTGTCTTCGCTGGCGCGTAGACGGGCGATTTCATCCTGTTGACGATCGATGTAACCGGCATATTTGGTCTTGATTTCGACCTGCTCGGCGACCTGTGGATCTTCTGCACCTTCACCGGTTACGGCGATCAGACCAGCGTAGTCGATTTCCGGACGGCTCAAGAGGTTGAGCAAGTTGTATTCGTGGGTCAGCGGCGTGCCGAATTTTTCGGCAATCGCATCGCCTTGTGCAGTACCGGGGCGAACCCAGGTGCTTTTCAGTCGCTGTTCTTCCTGCGCGATGCTTTCGCGCTTTTTGCTGAACGCAGCCCAACGCTCGTCATCGACCAGACCCAGTTCGCGACCTTTTTCGGTCAAGCGCAGGTCGGCGTTGTCTTCACGCAGAATCAGGCGGTACTCGGCGCGGGAAGTGAACATACGGTACGGCTCTTGGGTGCCGAGCGTAATCAGGTCGTCAACCAGCACCCCGATGTACGCCTCATCGCGACGTGGGCACCAGGCGTCTTTGCCTTGTGCACGCAGCGCGGCGTTGGTTCCCGCCAACAAACCCTGGGCGCCGGCTTCTTCGTAACCGGTGGTGCCGTTGATCTGTCCGGCAAAGAACAGGCCGCCGATGACTTTGGTTTCCAGGCTGTACTTCAGGTCACGCGGATCGAAGTAGTCATATTCGATGGCGTAACCCGGACGCACGATGTGCGCGTTTTCCATGCCGCGGATCGATTGCACGATCTGCAATTGCACATCGAACGGCAGGGATGTGGATATCCCGTTCGGATACAGCTCGTTTGTGGTCAGGCCTTCCGGCTCGATGAAGACCTGATGGCTTTCCTTGTCGGCAAAACGATGGATCTTGTCTTCGATCGACGGGCAGTAACGCGGGCCAATGCCTTCGATCACACCGGAATACATCGGCGATCGATCCAGGTTGGCAGCAATGATTTCGTGGGTACGCGCGTTGGTATGGGTAATCCAGCAACTGATCTGCCGTGGATGCTGCTCTTTGGAACCCATGAACGACATCACCGGAATCGGCGTGTCACCCGCTTGCTCGGTCATGACCGAGAAATCCACAGATCGGGCGTCAATACGCGGCGGTGTACCGGTTTTCAGGCGACCAACCCGTAAAGGCAATTCACGCAAGCGGTGAGCGAGGGCGATCGACGGTGGATCTCCGGCACGTCCACCGGAAAAATTCTGCATGCCGATGTGGATAAGTCCACCCAGGAAGGTGCCTGTGGTCAAAACAACCGAATCGGCGAGAAAACGCAGACCCATTTGAGTGACTACACCACGTACCTGGTCTTGCTCGACGATCAGATCATCGGCGGCTTGTTGAAATATCCACAGGTTCGGTTGGTTTTCCAGGATTTCACGGACAGCGGCCTTGTAAAGAACCCGGTCGGCTTGAGCGCGAGTGGCGCGCACGGCCGGGCCTTTGCGGCTGTTCAATACGCGAAATTGAATACCACCTTTATCGGTAGCCATGGCCATCGCGCCGCCAAGGGCGTCGATTTCCTTGACCAGATGACTTTTGCCAATGCCGCCAATGGCTGGGTTGCAGCTCATGGCACCGAGGGTTTCCACGTTGTGCGTCAGCAACAGGGTTTTCACCCCCATGCGTGCTGAGGCCAGTGCTGCCTCGGTACCGGCATGACCGCCGCCGATGACGATCACTTCAAAACGGGAAGGGAAATCCACCACGCACCTCGTGCCTGCTTAAGTAGGTAATTCAGGAATAGTTTGAGCTCAGGTTTTTGGACCTGGTCGACAAGTATAGGGACTTCGCCCTTCCTAAAGAACCCTTTGCACAAAATTTAACCAGCTGTGGAGAAGTCGCGGTTATAGAAATTAAAAAGAGAGAAATTTATTAAATCTTTGTTTTTATGTTTATTTCTACTGACTGACCTTTCTGTGGATAGATTTACGTAGCCCTTTATTTTCAATGTGTACAGAGATTCAAAACCCTGTGGTCATGTGCCAAGGAGGCCCTTGGATAACCGCTTTAAGCCTGTGGATGAATGGGGTGGTTATCCACAGAGGTGGTTATCTTCAGTTTTGAGGCCCTGTTATCAACTGCCCTCAGTGGCAGTTATTCACAGAGCTTAATCCACAGAAAAAGCGTTGGATGGCGGAAATTTGGGTACGACTGATCCGCTCAAGCAGAAAGAATCCGCTCAGCACTGGAGGTTGCGTTTCAGAAAAAAGAAGAGAACAGGCAGGCACGAATGGCCTGCCTGTGGAGAACGGAAGGACTATTTACCGATGCAGAAGCTGGAGAAAATTCGCCCTAGCAGATCATCAGAGCTGAAGGCTCCAGTGATTTCCCCAAGAGATTGCTGAGCTTGTCGCAAATCCTCCGCCAGCAGTTCGCCGGCACCGGCCAGTGTCAATTGCGAGCGTCCGTGTTCCAGGGAGTCACTGGCATGGCGCAAGGCCTCAAGGTGACGCCGGCGAGCGCTGAAGCTGCTCTCCGAGGTTTGCTCATATCCCATACAGGCCTTGAGGTGTTCACGCAGCAGTTCCAGGCCGACGCCTGCAGACTTGGCACTTAGACTGATGGTGACATGGCCATCGTCGCTGACATCCAGGGCCATCGCTTCCCCGGTCAAGTCAGCCTTGTTACGGATCAACGTGACTTTTGACGGATCTGGACGGGTTTCGAGGAATTCAGGCCACAAGGCGAAGGGATCAGCCGCTTCGGGAGCCGTGGCATCAACGACCAACAGCACGCGATCTGCCTCGCCAATAGCTTTCAATGCGCGCTCGACGCCGATTTTTTCCACATGATCGTCGGTATCGCGAAGGCCTGCGGTATCGACCACGTGCAGCGGCATGCCGTCGATGTGGATATGTTCGCGCAGGACGTCGCGGGTCGTGCCGGCAATTTCGGTCACAATGGCCGCTTCGCGACCGGCCAATGCGTTGAGCAGGCTGGATTTACCGGCATTCGGCCGACCGGCAATCACCACGGTCATACCGTCGCGCAGCAGGGCACCCTGCCCGGCCTCGCGCAAGACGGTGGATAACTCGTCTCGTACTTTATCGAGCATGCTCAGCACATGGCCATCGGCAAGGAAGTCGATCTCTTCT
Organism: Pseudomonas sp. SDO5532_S415; assembly: GCF_054071155.1. NCBI lineage: Bacteria > Pseudomonadati > Pseudomonadota > Gammaproteobacteria > Pseudomonadales > Pseudomonadaceae > Pseudomonas > Pseudomonas sp. SDO5532_S415. The sequence goes on from NZ_JBSVWS010000003.1 coordinate 103,232, forward strand.
TCCGGAAAATCGATCGCCGCTTCGACGTAGATGCGCAGGCCGATAAGTTGTTCGGTGAGGTTATGCACACGCTGGGAAAATGCACCTTGCAACGAGCGCAGGGCGTTGCGTGCCGCCTGTGCAGAACTCGCCTCGATCAAGTCTGCGATTGCTTCGGCTTGGGCCAGGTCGAGTTTGTCATTGAGGAAGGCGCGTTCGCTGAATTCCCCCGGCCGGGCGAGACGGCAACCCAGTTCAAGGCAGCGTTTGAGCAGCATATCCAGAACGATAGGGCCGCCATGGCCCTGCAACTCCAGCACGTCTTCGCCGGTGAACGAGTTCGGTCCAGGAAAGTACAGTGCTATCCCCTGATCCAGCACCTCGTCGTTTTCACCGAGGAACGGACCATAATGGGCGTATCGCGGTTTGAGTTCGCGACCGCTGAAGGCCGTGGCCGCAACGCTGGCCAACGGCCCGGAAATACGGACAATGCCCACGCCGCCCCGACCTTGAGCAGTGGCGACCGCGGCAATGGTTTCACGAGGAGCGCTCATAAACCGGTATCCAGACAAAAGTGACAGATAGCAAAACGCCCCACTAGGGGGCGTTCTGAGTGGTTATCCACAGTGTAAATCAGGCAGTCGCTTTGGCAGCTGCTTCAATCTTACGAGTGATGTACCACTGTTGGGCGATCGACAAGCAGTTGTTCACTACCCAGTACAGCACCAGACCGGCCGGGAACCACAGGAAGAAGAAGGTGAAGATGATTGGCATCATCTTCATCACCTTGGCCTGCATCGGATCCGGTGGAGTCGGGTTCAGCTGCTGCTGGATGAACATGGTTGCGCCCATGATGATCGGCAGAATGAAGAACGGATCCTTGATCGACAGGTCAGTGATCCACAGCATGAACGGCGCTTGGCGCATTTCAACGCTTTCCAGCAGAACCCAGTACAACGAAAGGAAAACCGGCATCTGCACGAGGATTGGCAAGCAACCACCCAGCGGATTGATCTTCTCTTTCTTGTACAGCTCCATCATGGCTTGCGACATTTTCTGCCGGTCATCGCCATGTTGCTCTTTCAACGCAGCCAGTTTCGGTGCCACTGCACGCATGCGCGCCATGGATTTGTAGCTGGCAGCTGACAACGGGAAGAAGATCCCTTTGATCAGCATGGTCAGGAAAATGATCGACCAGCCCCAGTTACCCACAATGGCGTGGATATGTTGCAGTAACCAGAAGATAGGTTGAGCGATGAACCACAGAATGCCGTAGTCGACGGTCAGTTCAAGACCTGGGGACAACTCTTTCAGCACTGCCTGGCTTTTCGGACCGGCGTACAAAGTAGCGCTGGTTTCAGCCTTCGCACCCGGCGCAACGGTCAGAGATGGACCGGTGTAACCGATAATGTAGTTGCCTTTGCTGTCTTTACGGGTCTGGACGATGTTGTTTTCGCCCTTGGCCGGAATCCACGCGGTCACGAAGTAGTGTTGCAACCAGGCAACCCAACCACCGGTGACGGTTTCTTTCAGCTGAGCCTTGTCCATGTCGCTCATCGACACTTTCTTGTATGGCTCGTTACTTGTCCACAGGGCGGCGCCCAGGTAAGTCGCGGTGCCGGTGGCAGTGCTGGAAGACGGATCGGAGCTGGCGTCACGCTTCAATTGCGCGAACATCGCCCCGGACCAGGGCTGAGCGCTCTGGTTGTCGATCAGGTAGGAAACGGTTACGTCATACAGGCCGCGCTTCAGAGTGAAACGCTTGATGTAATTGACGCCGTCCTTGCTGAACTTCAGGTCCACGACCAATTGGTCCTGACCGTCAGCCAGTTGATAAATCTTCTTCTCCGAGGAGTAAACAGGACGACCGGCAGGACTTGCGTCCGGGCCGTTGCTGCCGATCAGGCCGCTTTGTGCCAGATAAGTGCGCTCGTTACCGTTGTCGAACAGCTGGAATGGAATTTCCGGATGGTCCTGACGACGTGGATACAGCGGCAGTTTCAGCTGGGCAACATCACCACCTTGTGGATCGACAGCCAGATCGAGCACATCCGTTTTGATCTGAATGAGATCGGTGCTTGCAGCTACCGGAGTTTCGGCAGGTGCACTGGTATCGTTTGCGGCGTGTGGAATGTCGTCACTGACGGACGCTTTATTGCCAGTTGCCGTATCCGGGAGACCCGGTGCGGTCGTACTGGAAGCAACATTCTGAGTCGGCAGGGCAGCCTGGCCATAATCCTGGTTCCATTTAAGAACCAGAACGTAGGACACGATTGCCAGGGCGACGATCAGGATCGTGCGTTTGATATCCATGATTACTCGGCCATCGAAGAAGAACGGGAGGTAGGGATAGGTGGAACCGGGTCATAACCACCGGGATTCCACGGATGACAGCGACCTAAACGACGAAAGGTCAGCCAGCCACCGCGCAGAAGGCCATGATTTTCGATGGCTTCCAACGCGTAGCAGGAACAACTGGGGTAGAAACGACAGTGACTGGCCATCAGGGGACTAATGGCATAGCGGTAAAACTGGATCGGAACGAGGGCCAGTTTACGCATCTGGACTGTCTACCCCTACAGTTTCGGTTTTGACTGCTGGTACCGGCGTGCTACGTGCCAGACGCTTCCAGAGTTTGCCGAAATGCTGAATCAATTCGGGGTTTTCTACGTCACCCAAACCTTTGCGCGCGACGATAACAATGTCCCAGCCGACCAGTAAATCCTGGTTGAGGCGAAACGATTCGCGCATCAGACGTTTGAGGCGATTGCGCTCGACGGAGAGCTTTACGCTCTTTTTCCCGATAACCAGCCCGAGACGGGGGTGATCAAGATCGTTGTTGCGCGCAAGGAGCAGGAGATTTTTCCCCGGAACCTTGCCGGTAGGGGAGTCAAAGACTGCCTTGAAATGCCGGGGTGTAAGCAGACGCTTTTCCCGACTGAAGTCCTGACTCACCTCCAGTGCCGGATTATCAAACTGCCAGACGCGCACGACCTTTGGCGCGACGACGCGACAGGACGGCACGACCGTTCTTGGTAGCCATGCGAGCACGGAAACCGTGGGTACGAGCGCGTTTGATAGTGCTTGGTTGGAAAGTACGTTTCATTGTCGTGTTACCTGGTTCGTCCACAACGGGCCGGAATGGCCCCCGTTTTAAGAGACCGGGGATTCTAGAGAAAGCAAGCCTCTAGGTCAATTTCCAACCAACGTTTCCTTATAAATAGATCTCCAGAGCGTCTGCCTGGACTCTGACCCTTCGCTAGACATAAAAATAAAGAAGGAAAGTATTTAAAGCTTTTCTGTAAAGCTTATAAAAGCTAGAGGCACGCTCGTCTGTGGATAACTGGCTTAAGACCTTATACTGCAAGCTGTACAGAGAATGACAACTACGGTGGAAAACCGTGTTAAGCCTGTGCTGCACTGTCGGAAAACCTGTGTGTGAAAAGTCGGTTTATCCACAGGCAGGTTATCCACCGAGTTTTGCCCCCAGTTGTGCAATGCCCTCAAGAGGGGTTATCCACAGAGCTTATGCACAGACCATTGGTCGTCTTTTTTTTGTATAAACCGCTGATTCTTCTTGGTCGATGCCCCACCTTCGTGTGGATAAGTCGGCGTCTGATCGTTACAATGGCCGCTTGTTTTTGCCTCACCGGCTTTCAACTTAGGGGATATCCGTGTCAGTGGAACTTTGGCAGCAGTGCGTGGAGCTTTTGCGCGATGAGCTGCCTGCCCAACAATTCAACACTTGGATCCGTCCACTACAGGTCGAAGCCGAAGGCGACGAGTTGCGTGTCTACGCGCCCAATCGTTTTGTCCTGGACTGGGTCAACGAAAAGTACCTGGGTCGCGTCCTGGAATTGCTGGATGAGCATGGCAACGGGATGGCGCCAGCGCTTTCCTTATTAATAGGCAGCAAACGCAGCTCGGCACCGCGTGCCGCTCCGAATGCCCCCCTGGCTGCCGCTGCAGCAGCTTCCCAGATACAGACAGCTTCGGCCCAGATCACTGCGCCGGCACCCGCACCGACAACGACTCAAACCAAGCGCGCAACGCAAAAAGTTGCCGAGGTCATTGAGGAAGAGCCGTCGCGTGACAGTTTCGACCCGATGGCGGGGGCCAGCTCGCAGCAGGCTCCGGTTCGGGCGGAACAACGCACTGTGCAGGTGGAAGGCGCGCTCAAGCACACCAGCTACCTGAACCGCACCTTTACCTTTGAAAACTTCGTTGAGGGTAAATCCAACCAACTGGCCCGGGCTGCGGCCTGGCAGGTCGCGGATAACCCCAAGCATGGCTATAACCCGCTCTTCCTTTATGGTGGCGTGGGCTTGGGTAAAACCCACTTGATGCATGCTGTGGGTAACCACCTATTAAAGAAGAACCCGAATGCCAAGGTTGTTTACCTGCATTCCGAGCGCTTCGTGGCGGACATGGTCAAGGCTTTGCAGCTGAACGCGATCAACGAATTCAAACGTTTCTACCGCTCGGTAGACGCTTTGCTTATCGACGACATTCAGTTCTTTGCTCGCAAGGAGCGCTCTCAGGAAGAGTTTTTCCACACCTTCAACGCCCTGCTTGAAGGTGGCCAGCAAGTCATTCTCACCAGTGACCGCTACCCGAAAGAAATCGAAGGCCTTGAAGAACGCCTGAAATCCCGCTTCGGCTGGGGCCTGACAGTAGCTGTCGAGCCGCCTGAGCTGGAAACCCGCGTGGCGATCCTGATGAAAAAGGCAGACCAGGCTAAAGTCGAGCTGCCCCACGACGCCGCGTTCTTCATTGCCCAGCGCATTCGCTCCAACGTCCGTGAACTCGAAGGCGCGCTCAAGCGTGTGATCGCTCACTCTCACTTCATGGGCCGCGACATCACCATCGAGTTGATTCGCGAATCTTTGAAGGATCTGTTGGCGCTGCAAGACAAATTGGTCTCTGTGGATAACATTCAGCGTACCGTCGCCGAGTACTACAAGATCAAGATCTCCGACTTGCTGTCCAAACGCCGTTCGCGTTCGGTCGCCCGTCCACGTCAGGTCGCCATGGCGTTGTCCAAGGAGCTGACCAACCACAGCCTGCCGGAAATTGGCGATGTGTTTGGCGGACGTGACCACACGACGGTTTTGCACGCCTGTCGCAAGATCAACGAACTTAAGGAATCCGACGCGGACATCCGCGAGGACTACAAGAACCTGCTGCGTACACTGACCACTTGATGAACACCAGCGCAGCTAATTAAGGCAAGGGACTAGACCATGCATTTCACCATTCAACGCGAAGCCCTGTTGAAACCCCTGCAACTGGTCGCAGGCGTCGTTGAGCGCCGACAGACCTTGCCGGTGCTCTCAAACGTGCTGCTGGTTGTCGAAGGCCAGCAACTGTCGCTGACCGGTACTGACCTGGAAGTCGAGCTGGTCGGTCGTGTTCAACTCGAAGAGCCCGCAGAACCAGGTTCCATCACCGTACCTGCGCGCAAGCTGATGGATATCTGCAAAAGCTTGCCTAACGATGCGCTGATCGACATCAAGGTGGACGAGCAAAAGCTTGTGGTGAAGGCCGGCCGTAGCCGTTTCACCCTGTCGACTTTGCCGGCCAATGACTTCCCGACGGTAGAAGAAGGCCCGGGTTCGCTGACCTGCAGCCTTGAACAAAGCAAGCTGCGTCGCTTGATCGAGCGAACCAGCTTCGCCATGGCCCAGCAGGATGTGCGCTACTACCTCAACGGCATGCTGCTGGAAGTCTCGGCCGGTGTGATTCGGGCCGTGGCCACTGACGGCCACCGCCTGGCCATGTGTTCGATGCAGGCTGATATCGGCCAGCCGGATCGCCATCAGGTCATCGTGCCACGCAAAGGCATTCTGGAACTGGCGCGTCTGCTGACTGAACCGGACGGCAACGTCAGCATCGTTCTGGGTCAGCACCACATTCGCGCTACCACCGGTGAATTTACTTTCACCTCCAAACTGGTCGACGGTAAGTTCCCGGATTACGAGCGTGTGTTGCCCAAGGGCGGTGACAAGCTGGTACTGGGGGATCGTCAGGCGTTGCGCGAAGCTTTCAGCCGAACCGCGATTCTGTCCAACGAGAAATACCGGGGTATCCGTCTGCAACTGGCCAATGGTCAGCTGAAGATCCAGGCGAACAACCCGGAGCAAGAGGAAGCGGAAGAAGAGGTGGGTGTTGAGTACAACGGCAGCTCCCTGGAAATCGGCTTCAACGTGAGCTACCTGCTCGACGTATTGGGCGTGATGACCACCGAGCAAGTTCGTCTGATCCTGTCCGACTCCAACAGCAGCGCGCTGGTGCAAGAGTCCGACAATGACGACTCGGCCTACGTTGTCATGCCGATGCGTCTGTAATCATGCTCAGCAGAAGCTAGATGTCCTTAAGTCGCGTCTCGGTCACCGCGGTGCGCAATCTGCACCCGGTGACCTTCTCCCCCTCCCCCAGAATCAATATTCTTTACGGCGCCAACGGCAGCGGCAAAACCAGTGTTCTGGAAGCCATCCACCTGCTGGGGCTTGCCCGTTCGTTTCGCAGCACCCGTCTGTTACCGGTCATTCAGTACGAGCAATTGGCATGCACAGTGTTCGGCCAGGTTGAGCTGGCTGAAGGTGGACATAGCGCCCTCGGTATATCGCGTGACCGCCAGGGGGAGTTCCAGATCCGTATCGACGGGCAAAACGCTCGCAGTGCTGCGCAGCTGGCCGAAATCCTGCCCCTGCAGTTGATCAACCCCGACAGTTTTCGCCTGCTCGAAGGTGCACCGAAGATTCGCCGACAGTTCCTCGACTGGGGTGTGTTCCACGTGGAACCACGGTTCATGTCCACCTGGCAGCGTTTGCAGAAGGCCCTGCGCCAGAGAAACTCTTGGCTGCGGCATGGTACACTTGACGCCGTTTCGCAAGCGGTTTGGGACAGGGAACTGTGCCAGGCCAGCGCTGAAATTGATGAATACCGCCGCGCTTATATCAAAGCCTTGAAGCCAGTCTTTGAACAGACCTTGAGCGAACTGGTTGAGCTCGAGGGCTTGACGCTCAGCTATTACCGAGGTTGGGACAAGGACCGTGAGCTGAGCGCTGTGCTCGCCGGTTCCCTTCAACGGGATCAGCAGATGGGGCATACCCAAGCCGGACCGCAACGCGCAGATTTGCGTCTCAGATTAGGCGCACATAATGCCGCGGACATCTTGTCTCGCGGACAGCAGAAGTTGGTGGTTTGCGCATTACGGATTGCTCAAGGGCATCTGGTCAGCCAGATCCGCCGCGGTCAGTGTATTTATCTGGTGGATGACCTGCCGTCCGAACTGGACGAGCACCACCGTCGCGCGCTTTGCCGCTTGTTGGAAGACTTACGCTGCCAGGTGTTTATCACCTGTGTAGATCACGAATTATTGAGGGAAGGCTGGCAGACGGAAACGCCAGTCGCTCTGTTCCACGTGGAACAGGGCCGTATCACCCAGACCCACGACCATCGGGAGTGAAGGCATTGAGCGAAGAAAATACGTACGACTCAACGAGCATTAAAGTGCTGAAAGGCCTGGATGCCGTACGCAAACGTCCCGGTATGTACATTGGCGACACCGATGATGGTAGCGGTCTGCACCACATGGTGTTCGAGGTGGTTGATAACTCGATCGACGAAGCGCTGGCCGGCCATTGCGACGACATCAGCATCATCATCCACCCGGATGAATCCATCACCGTTCGCGACAACGGCCGTGGTATCCCGGTAGACGTGCACAAAGAAGAAGGCGTATCGGCAGCCGAGGTCATCATGACCGTGCTGCACGCCGGCGGTAAGTTCGACGACAACTCCTACAAGGTTTCCGGCGGCCTGCACGGTGTAGGTGTGTCGGTGGTGAACGCCCTGTCTGAGGAGCTGGTCCTGACCGTTCGCCGTAGCGGCAAGATCTGGGAGCAGACCTACGTGCACGGTGTTCCGCAGGAGCCGATGAAAATTGTCGGCGACAGCGAAACCACCGGTACCCAGATTCACTTCAAGGCTTCCAGCGAAACCTTCAAGAACATCCACTTCAGCTGGGACATCCTGGCCAAGCGGATTCGTGAACTGTCCTTCCTCAACTCCGGTGTCGGCATCGTCCTCAAGGACGAGCGCAGCGGCAAGGAAGAACTGTTCAAATACGAAGGCGGCCTGCGTGCATTCGTTGAATACCTGAACACCAACAAGACCCCGGTCAACCAGGTGTTCCACTTCAACATCCAGCGTGAAGACGGCATCGGCGTGGAAATCGCCCTGCAGTGGAACGACAGCTTCAACGAGAACCTGTTGTGCTTCACCAACAACATTCCTCAGCGCGATGGCGGTACTCACCTGGTGGGTTTCCGTTCCGCGCTGACGCGTAACCTGAACACCTACATCGAAGCCGAAGGCCTGGCGAAGAAGCACAAGGTCGCGACCACCGGTGACGATGCCCGTGAAGGCCTGACAGCGATCATTTCGGTGAAGGTGCCGGATCCGAAGTTCAGCTCCCAGACCAAAGACAAGCTGGTGTCTTCTGAAGTGAAGACCGCGGTCGAACAGGAAATGGGTAAGTACTTCTCCGACTTCCTGCTGGAAAACCCGAACGAAGCCAAGCTGGTCGTCGGCAAGATGATCGACGCTGCTCGTGCCCGTGAAGCGGCGCGCAAGGCACGTGAGATGACCCGCCGCAAAGGCGCCCTGGACATCGCCGGCCTGCCGGGCAAACTGGCTGACTGCCAGGAAAAGGACCCTGCCCTTTCCGAACTGTACCTCGTGGAAGGTGACTCTGCTGGCGGTTCCGCCAAGCAGGGTCGTAACCGTAAGACTCAGGCGATTCTGCCGCTCAAGGGTAAAATCCTGAACGTCGAGAAGGCGCGTTTCGACAAGATGATCTCTTCCCAGGAAGTGGGCACCTTGATCACAGCGCTGGGCTGTGGCATCGGTCGCGAAGAGTACAACATCGATAAGCTGCGTTATCACAACATCATCATCATGACCGATGCTGACGTCGACGGTTCGCACATCCGTACCCTGCTGCTGACCTTCTTCTTCCGTCAGCTGCCTGAGCTGATCGAGCGTGGCTACATCTATATCGCTCAGCCACCGCTGTATAAGGTCAAGAAAGGCAAGCAAGAGCAATACATCAAAGACGACGACGCCATGGAAGAGTACATGACGCAGTCGGCCCTGGAAGATGCAAGCCTGCACCTGAACGAAGATGCACCGGGTATTTCCGGTGAAGCCCTTGAGCGCCTGGTGAATGACTTCCGTCTGGTGATGAAGACCCTCAAGCGCCTGTCACGCCTGTACCCACAGGAACTGACCGAGCACTTCATCTACCTGCCGGCCGTCAGCCTGGAGCAGCTGTCCGATCACGCAGCGATGCAGGATTGGCTGGCCCAGTACGAAGTCCGTCTGCGCACCGTCGAGAAGTCGGGCCTGGTGTACAAGGCGAGCCTGCGTGAAGACCGCGAACGTAATGTCTGGCTGCCAGAGGTCGAACTGATCTCCCACGGCCTGTCGAACTACGTCACGTTCAACCGCGACTTCTTCGGCAGCAATGACTACAAAACCGTTGTTTCCCTCGGGGCTCAGTTGAGCACCCTGCTGGACGACGGCGCGTACATCCAGCGTGGCGAGCGCAAGAAGGCGGTCACCGAGTTCAAGGAAGCCCTTGACTGGCTGATGGCAGAAAGCACCAAGCGCCACACCATCCAGCGATACAAAGGACTGGGTGAGATGAACCCGGACCAGCTGTGGGAAACCACCATGGACCCAAGCGTTCGCCGGATGCTCAAAGTGACCATCGAAGACGCCATTGGCGCCGACCAGATCTTCAACACCCTCATGGGGGATGCGGTCGAACCTCGCCGTGACTTCATCGAAAGCAACGCCCTGGCGGTTTCCAACCTGGACTTCTGATTCAGATTGCCCGCCAAATAAAAAAGGCCAACGTTCAAGCGTTGGCCTTTTTTATTGTGTGCAAGGTCGCAATCTGGTTTGCACTTCGCGATGGAAACGGTCTGAGCACAGGTATAAAAAAACCGGCTATATCAGCCGGTTTTTTTGCGCCCGAAAAAAACTTATGCACGTTTTTCGGAAATTTATCGGTTTATGAAATATGTATATAAATCAATAATTTATGATTGAGATACAGCATTTTTCTCAAAAACGGTACACAGGTTATCCACAGAAACTCAAACGGCCACCTGATCGTTGGAAACCGGAGCTTGCGGCGTCGGTGGGAGCGAGCCCATTTCCCGTTGCATCTGCTCGTTCCAGGCCTGGACCCGGTCGTTCAAATCGGCAATGGCGCGCGGTCCGCTGCCTTCGGCAAACATCGGTGCGCCAATGATCACGGTAATCACACCCTGCTTCTTTGCCCAACCGGTCTTGGGCCAGAACTTCCCGGCATTGTGCGCAATCGGCAGCACGGGCAACTCTGCATTGACCGCCAGCGCAGTCCCGCCCCGGGAGAACTTGCCGATAGTGCCGTAAGGAACGCGCGTGCCTTCGGGGAAGATCAGCACCCAGACGTTGTCCTTGAGCAGCTCGTCGCCCTTCTTCGCCACGTGCTTGAGTGCGGCTTTCGGATTGTCACGGTCGATGGCGATCGGACGCAGCATGGCCATGGCCCAGCCAAAGAACGGCACATACAACAACTCACGTTTGAGCACCTGGCTCAACGGTTCGAAATACGCCGAGAGAAAGAACGTTTCCCAAGTGCTCTGGTGATTCGATTGAATCACGCAGGGCCGGTCAGGCACGTTCTCGGCGCCCTTCACTTCGTAGCGGATACCGAGGAACACCTTGCTCAGCCACAAGGCGCAGCGGCACCAGTACACATTGATGAAGCGATAGCGCGCCTTGAACGGGAGAAAGGGCGCGATAAAAAAGCTCAGGCTGCACCACAGCAAAGAGCTGGTGCCCAGCAGCAGGTAAAAGAGGAAGGTTCTGATGGCCTGCAGTATCGACATGGCGACGTTTACCGTTACGGGCACTGCCCGACTGTTCAAGCGCACTCCCGAACTGTCGAAAGCGCTCTAATTGTGGATAAGTTCTGCGGCAATCGCCGCCAGATCATCGAAAATCAATGTGCCTGCCGGTAGGGTCTTGCCCAAAGTCTTTTCGCCTTTCCCGGTCTTTACCAAAACTGGCTGAGAATCGACGGCTTTGGCGGCTTCCAGGTCACCGAGACTATCGCCGACGAACCATAGATCAGTCAGCGACACGTTGTAATGTGCGGCGATGTTTTTCAACATTCCGGGTTTTGGCTTGCGGCAATCGCAACCGTCGTCCGGCCCGTGCGGGCAATAGACGATCAGCCCGACTTCACCACCCTGCTGCGCCACCAGCGAGCGCAAGCGCTCGTGCATGGCGTCCAGGGTGGCGATGTCGTAATAGCCGCGAGCGATGCCCGACTGGTTGGTAGCGACCGCTACCGTCCAGCCGGCCTTGCTCAACTGCGCGATGGCTTCGATCGAACCGGGAAGTGGAATCCACTCCTCCACCGACTTGATGTAAGCGTCGGAGTCATAATTGATCACTCCGTCCCGATCGAGAATCAGCAGTTTCAAACAGACTTACCCCAGCAACGAAATATCGGCGACGCCGAGGAACAAGCCACGCAGACGCGCCAGCAGCGCATAGCGGTTGGCGCGGACCTTGGCATCCTCAGCGTTGACCATCACCGCTTCGAAGAACGCATCCACCGGTTCACGCAGGGCGGCCAGACGTGCCAGCGACTCGCTGTACTGACGTGCCGCGGCCATTGGCTGAACAGCCTGGTCTGCCTGCTGGATCGCCGAGTACAGGGAGAACTCGTTGGCATTGTCGAAGTACTTGGCTTCCACGACCGTCGGCACGGAGCCTTCGACCTTGCTCAGCAGGTTCGACACACGCTTGTTCACGGCCGCCAGGGCTGCGGCTTCCGGCAATTTGCGGAACGCCTCCACCGCTTGCACGCGCTGGTCGAAGTCCAGGGCCGAACCCGGCTTCAGGGCGCGTACCGACAGGTAGGTCGCGACATCAACACCTTCGTCTTCGTAACGCGCACGCAGGCGGTCGAAGATGAACTCCAGCACCGCGTCGTTGAGGCCGGCTGCCTTGACCTTGGCGCCAAATGCATTCACAGCGAAAGCCACGGCATCGTTCAGATCCAGATCCAGTTGTTTCTCGATCAGGATGCGCAGCACACCAAGTGCGGCACGGCGCAGGGCGTATGGGTCTTTACTGCCGGTAGGCAGCATGCCGATGCCGAAGATGCCGACCAGTGTATCGAGCTTGTCGGCGATGGCCACGGCCGCACCGGTCAGGGTGGACGGCAGTTCAGCGCCGGCACCGCGCGGCATGTACTGCTCGTTCAGGGCCAGTGCGACATCTTCCGGCTCGCCATCGTTGAGGGCGTAGTAGTAGCCGGCGACACCTTGCATTTCCGGGAACTCGCCGACCATTTCGGTCGCCAGGTCGCACTTGGACAGCAAGCCTGCACGAGCAGCCCAGGAAGCGTTACCGCCAATGCGCGCGGCAATGTAAGCGGCGAGTTTGGAAACACGTTCGGCCTTGTCATAGACGCTGCCGAGTTTTTCCTGGAACACCACGTTTTGCAGGCGCTGGTTGAAGTCTTCGAGTTTCTGCTTCTTGTCTTGCTTGAAGAAGAACTCGGCGTCGGTCAGGCGTGGGCGAACCACTTTCTCGTTACCGGCGATGATCTGCTGCGGGTCCTTGCTCTCGATGTTGGCCACGGTAATGAAACGTGGCAGCAACTTGCCGTCGACATCCAGCAGGCAGAAGTACTTCTGGTTGTCCTGCATGGTGGTGATCAGGGCTTCTTGCGGTACATCGAGGAAGCGTTCTTCGAACGAGCACACCAGCGGCACCGGCCACTCGACCAGCGCGGTCACTTCGTCGAGCAGGTCCGGTGGCACGATGGCGGTGCCTTCCTGGCGGGTTGCCAGCTCTTCGGTGCGCTTGCTGATGATCTCGCGACGCTCGTTGGCATCGGCCAACACGTAAGCGGCACGCAGATCGGCCAGGTAGCTGGACGGCGAACCGATACGCACGCTTTCCGGGTGGTGGAAGCGGTGACCACGGGAGTCGCGACCGGCCTTCTGGGCGAGAATGGTGCAATCGATGACCTGGTCACCGAGCAGCATCACCAGCCATTGGGTCGGGCGAACGAATTCTTCCTTGCGCGCGCCCCAGCGCATGCGCTTGGGAATCGGCAGGTCGTTCAGCGAATCTTCGACGATGGTCGGCAGCAGGCTCGCGGTCGGCTTGCCGGCGATGCTTTGGCTGTAGCGCAGTTTCGGGCCGCTCTGATCGATTTCGCTCAGGTCGACGCCGCACTTCTTGGCAAAGCCCAGTGCCGCTTGAGTCGGATTGCCTTCGGCATCGAAGGCGGCCTGGCGTGGCGGGCCATCCAGGTTGATGCTGCGATCCGGCTGTTCGGTGGCCAGCGAGGTGATCAGCACGGCCAGGCGACGTGGCGCCGCGTAAACGGTTTTGGTCTCGTAGTTCAGGCCGGCGGCTTGCAGGCCCTTATCGATACCGGCAAGGAACGCCTCGGCCAGGGTGTTCAGGGCTTTGGGTGGCAGTTCTTCAGTGCCCAATTCAACCAGAAAATCCAGAGCACTCATTGTGCAGCCTCCAGCTTGGCCAGTACTTCGTCACGCAGGTCCGGGGTCGCCATCGGGAAGCCCAGCTTGGCGCGCGCCAGCAGGTAGGCTTGCGCAACGGAACGCGCCAGGGTGCGAACACGCAGGATGTATTGTTGACGCGCAGTCACGGAAATCGCCCGGCGCGCATCCAGCAGGTTGAAAGTATGGGAAGCCTTCAACACCATTTCGTAGCTCGGCAACGGCAGCGGCTGGTCGAGTTCGATCAGGCGCTTGGCTTCGCTTTCATAGAAATCGAACAGTTCGAACAGCTTCTCGACGTTGGCGTGCTCGAAGTTGTAGGTCGACTGCTCCACTTCGTTCTGGTGGAACACATCGCCGTAGGTCACCTTGCCGAATGGACCGTCAGCCCAGACCAGGTCGTAGACCGAGTCCACGCCTTGCAGGTACATGGCCAGGCGTTCCAGACCGTAAGTGATCTCGCCGGTTACCGGATAGCACTCGATGCCGCCCGCTTGCTGGAAGTAAGTGAACTGGGTCACTTCCATGCCGTTGAGCCAGACTTCCCAGCCCAGACCCCAGGCGCCGAGGGTCGGCGATTCCCAGTTGTCTTCGACGAAGCGGATGTCATGCACCAATGGGTCCAGGCCCACGTGCTTGAGGGAACCCAGGTACAGTTCCTGGAAGTTGTCCGGGTTCGGCTTCAGGACAACCTGGAACTGGTAGTAGTGCTGCAGACGGTTCGGGTTTTCGCCGTAGCGGCCGTCAGTCGGGCGACGGCTTGGCTGCACGTAGGCGGCGTTCCAGGTTTCCGGGCCAATGGCGCGCAGGAATGTAGCGGTGTGGAAAGTGCCGGCGCCTACTTCCATATCGTAGGGCTGAAGTACCACACAACCTTGCTCGGCCCAGTATTGCTGGAGGGCGAGGATCAAGTCTTGGAAGGTACGCACGGCTGGCGTAGGCTGGCTCACGAAATTCACCTGTTTCTTGGGCTGCGATTTAAAGAGCGGGAGTATACCCGATTCATTGCTGCGCACGCCCCCTGGAGCCTTATGCCACGCTGCTTTTGGTGTTCCGAAGATCCGCTGTACATGGCTTATCACGATCAGGAGTGGGGCACGCCGCTACGCGATGCGCAGGGTTTGTTCGAGTTGCTTTTGCTCGAAGGGTTCCAGGCCGGCCTTTCCTGGATCACCGTGTTGCGCAAACGCGAGCATTATCGCCAGGTGATGTACGGCTTCGATGTGCAGCGCGTGGCACAGATGAGCGACGCGGAAATCGATGAATTGATGCTCGACCCGGGCATCATCCGCAACCGCCTCAAGCTCAACGCGGCCCGGCGCAATGCCCAGGCCTGGCTGGCGCTGGAAGACCCGGTGGCGTTTCTCTGGTCCTTTGTCGGGGATGTGCCGAAGATCAATCATTTCAAGGATCGCAGCGAAGTGCCGGCTGTCACGCCAGAGGCGGTGGAGATGAGCAAAGGCTTGAAAAAAGCCGGCTTCACCTTCGTAGGGCCAACCATTTGTTATGCGTTGATGCAGGCTTCGGGCATGGTCATGGATCACACGCAGGATTGCGATCGCTACGCGATGCTGGCCAACGGCGGTTAGAATAGCCGCCTCGCGCACAGCACAAGATCAGGAGTGACCTGTGGATAAGTTTAAAGGCGCCTTGCTGGTAGGCGCTCTGCGGCTGTTTGCCCTGCTCCCTTGGCGGGCAGTGCAGGCTGTCGGCTCGGCGATTGGCTGGGTGATGTGGAAAACCCCCAACCGCTCCCGCGACGTGGTGCGGATCAACCTCTCCAAATGCTTTCCGGACATGGACCCCGCCGAACGCGAGCGTCTGGTCGGCCAGAGCCTGAAAGATATCGGCAAGTCCCTGACTGAAAGCGCCTGCGCCTGGATTTGGCCGGCCCAGCGTTCCATCGACCTGGTGCGCGAAGTCGAAGGCCTCGACGTGTTAAAGGACGCCCTAGCCTCCGGCAAAGGCGTCGTTGGCATCACCAGTCACCTGGGCAACTGGGAAGTGCTCAACCATTTCTATTGCAGCCAGTGCAAACCCATCATTTTCTACCGCCCGCCAAAATTGAAGGCGGTGGATGAATTGCTGCAAAAGCAGCGCGTACAACTGGGCAACAAGGTGGCCGCGTCCACCAAGGAAGGCATCCTCAGCGTCATCAAGGAAGTGCGCAAAGGTGGTGCAGTGGGCATTCCCGCTGACCCGGAACCGGCTGAATCCGCCGGGATTTTCGTGCCGTTCTTCGCCACTCAGGCACTGACCAGCAAGTTCGTACCGAACATGCTCGCCGGCGGCAAAGCGGTCGGTGTGTTCCTGCATGCGCTGCGGCTACCGGACGGTTCGGGCTACAAGGTGATCCTGGAAGCTGCGCCAGAGGCCATGTACAGCACCGATACCGCAACGTCCTGTGCCGCGATGAGTCAGGTGGTAGAGCGCTATGTGCGGGCGTATCCGAGCCAATACATGTGGAGCATGAAGCGCTTCAAGAAGCGTCCTCCGGGTGAGGAGCGCTGGTACTGAGTCGGTTGGCACGATCTGTGGATAACCTTGATGTCTGGGTTATCCACAACCGTTCATTCAAGGGCGCAGAAGATGTCCGAACAACGCAAATCATTTCGCATCAAGATTACTCACGAAAGCTTCGGCGAATGCCTGGGCCAGACGCGCAACCTGTCGACCACGGGGGTCTACGTCAAGCATTCGGTATTGTCGACGCTGCCTAGAGGCGCAGTGGTTTACGGGCAAGTCCAGGACTTACCCACAGGTGCTCCGCGGGTGCGCATGGAAGTGGTGCAAGTCGATGCCGAGGGTATTGGCCTGCGCTACCTCTGATCAGGGCGCTTGACGATCGAGCTTCTTCAAAAACACCGTCATCTCCTTCTCGGCCTGCTTGTCGCCGTGGTTTCGAGCGGCTTCCAGACCTTTCTCCCAGGCCTGACGCGCAGCGGCATAATCCGCCAGCGCCAGATGGGCCTTGCCCAATAGCTTCCAGGCGGCAGAATACTTAGGATCGATCTCGACGCAGCGCTGAAAATGTTCCACAGCCTTGGCGTTCTCCCCCAGATCCAGATAACCCTTGCCCAGGCCGAAGCGCAGCAATGAGTTATCCACACCCTTGGCGAGCATTTTTTCCAGGGATTCGATCATGGTGGATTCCTTATTCGGGTGTATCAGGAAAGGATCTGATTTCGGTGAGGCCGCCTTCGCGAGCAGGCTCGCTCCCACAGTTGATCTTCAGTGACCACAAATGTTGTGTACAGCCGAAAACC
>NZ_JBSVWS010000004.1:0-107440 GCF_054071155.1 Pseudomonas sp. SDO5532_S415
GAACGCTGATCAGCCTGTGGGAGCGAGCCTGCTCGCGAAAGCGATCTATCAGGCGAAGCCAATTTCAGCGCTTCTCCAGCTTGTCCGGCAAAGGCGCAAACAACGCCTCGATATCATCGCTCTGCAGTTTCCAGTCCCCGGCCTGGCGCCCATCCAGCACACCGGCCGCGAGGTCGGATTTTTCTTTCTGCAGATGCTGAATCTTCTCTTCCACCGTACCTCGCGCGATCAGCTTGTAGACGAACACCGGTTTTTCCTGGCCAATGCGATAAGCGCGGTCGGTCGCCTGGTTCTCTGTCGCCGGGTTCCACCACGGGTCGTAGTGAATGACAGTGTCTGCTTCCGTCAGGTTCAAGCCGACGCCACCTGCCTTCAGGCTGATCAGAAAGATCTGACGTTTGCCGCTTTGGAAGTCCTTCACCGGCGTGCGCCGATCGCGGGTCTGTCCGGTCAACAAGGCGTAGGCAACACCGCGTTTGTTCAGCTCGTCTTCAATCAACGACAGCATTGAAGTGAATTGCGAGAACAGCAGGATTCGGCGGCCCTCTTCGAACAACTCTTCGAGCATTTCCATCAGGCTGTCGAGTTTGCCTGACGTGCTACCGCGAGTCGGCAGCGCAGCGTCGTTGACCAGGCGCAAATCGCAGCACACCTGACGCAGTTTCAGCAGCGCCTCAAGGATGATGATCTGGCTGCGCGCGACGCCCTTGCGGGTGATCTCGTCGCGGACTTTCTTGTCCATGGCCAGGCGCATGGTTTCGTATACATCGCGCTGGGCCTCGTTGAGTTCGACCCAGTGAATGATCTCGGTTTTCGGCGGCAGCTCGGTGGCCACCTGCTCTTTGGTCCGACGCAACAGAAAAGGTTTGATCCGACCGTTGAGGTGCTGAAGTCGTACCTCGCTGGTGCGCTTTTCAATCGGCACGCGGTAATCGCGGTTGAAGCTCTTCACATCGCCAAGCCAGCCTGGCAGGAGGAAGTGAAACAGCGACCACAGTTCGCCCAAGTGGTTTTCCAGCGGCGTGCCGCTCAGGCACAGACGCTGGCGGGCGTTCAGCTCGCGGGCGGCATGGGCGGCCTTGCTGTTCGGGTTCTTGATGTATTGCGCTTCATCCAGTACCAGGACATGCAGCGGCTGCGCCGCCAGGCGTTCGACATCCTTGGGCAGCAACGCGTAGGTGGTCAGGATCAGGTCGTAATCCGCCAGGTTCTCGAAATGCTTTTTGCGACTGGCGCCATACAACGCCAGCACTTTGAGCTGCGGCGTGAAGTGCGCTGCTTCATCGAGCCAGTTGGGGATCAGGCTGGTGGGCATCACGACCATGCACGGGCGGTCGAGACGTCCGGCGTTTTTCTCGCTGAGCACGTGCGCCAGGGTTTGCAGGGTTTTACCCAGGCCCATGTCGTCCGCGAGAATCCCGCCGACCTCCAGCTGCCGCAACGACTGCATCCAGCTCAGGCCTTCCAGCTGATAGGGGCGCAGCGTTGCGTTCAAGCCTTCCGGGACACTGGCGGTGTAATCCTTGATGTCGCGCAGGCGTTGGGCAAAGGTGCGGATCTGTTCGCCGCCCTCCCACAACAGTGGTAAGTCCTCCAGCGGATTCAGGCGCGTGGCGTCGGCCTTGCTCAGGCGCAGCGTGGTTTCGCCCGGCTCTTGCAGATAGAACTCGCCGAGGGTCGCCAGCACTGGTTTCAAGCGGCCGAAGGGCAGGGCGACTTGCAGGGGGCCGTACTCGGAATTCGGTCGATTGGGAATGTTCACCAGAATCAGCTCGTCGTCACGACGTCGGGCCAGGCGTTCCGGATTGAGGATTTCGGTGTGTGACCGCATCAGGTTCAGCAGGATCGGCAACAGGCTCAGGCGCTCACCGTTGACGATGATCCCCAGTTCCAGATCGAACCAGTCGCGCTCGGGCGCCTGTTCGACTGTGGCATACCAGTCATCCACTGCCGTCAGGTCGAAGCCGAAGTCCTCGTTGATCTGCAATTCCCAGCCCTGGGTGCGCAGCTTCGGCAGTTCATTGAGGGTGAAGGTCAGCCAGGCGCTGTCGTTGACCATCTCGAACAGTTCGCCAGCACTTTCCGGCAAGGCCTTGCTTTGGCGGGTGGCGATCTTGAAGCCGAGGATGCGTAACTGTTCCCTGTAGGACTGTTCCACTTCCGGGTGGCGTTTTATCCGCAGCGTCTGGGTCTCCTGACGAATCAGGATGTCGGCGTTTTTCTGCCCGGATACGTACTCATCCAGATAGCTGAAGGACAACGCCGCACGGTGCTGGATATAGCGCTGCATCCGGCCATTGCGCGGTTCGAAGGCACTGAACTCGATGCTCGCCAGCCACAGGCGCGGAACCGGTTGCACGTTGTCCACCAGCACTTGTGGTGGAGCCTTGGGGCTACGGTTTTCCAGCACAGCCTGGAGTTTTTCCAGAAGCTCGGCGTCTTTGGCCGCCGCGGGGTAGTCGAGGGTTTCCTGCACTTGCAGCAAGACCGCCGCGCAATGTTTGCAGTTGCTGTGGACCGGGCACGTGCAGGTGGCGTCGATCATCAGCAAAGTGCCTTTGGCTGACTCCCGCAAGCGAATGGTCTGACGGTAAACGTTACCGCCAGAGCCTTCGCAGGCCGCAATGATCGTAGCGTCGCCGGCCTCGACGATCCTGACGCGGTTCTCCAGCGCGTAGCGGCGGCCACGCTCCAGGCTCTGTTCCTTGAATCGGCTGACCCAGGAAGGTGCCAGGGGTTTGCTCAGGGTCGCGGCCATAGGGAGTTAGTCAGTCCGGAATTTCTTCGGGAGCTGGCCGTGGCGCAGGGGCGGTCAACGAGGTGATCTTGATCAGCAGGCCAAGATGGCCGGCATCGAGGAAGTTCAACTGCCCGTTTTTGGTATGGCTTTCTGTTTTCAAGCGTTCACTGGCGGTGACCAGGCCGTCGGTGTTGATCTGGTTGACCCAGAAGTCGGCGTCGACATCGGTGAAACGCCCCAGCTTGATGCTCAGAGTGCCCTCGATAGGGAATTGGCCGAATTGTTCCTTGCCCTCGCTGATCGCGACTTTGGTGGCTTCCTCGCCAAGGTTCTGTTGCCAGGCCTTGTGCAGCAATACCGTGTATTCATTGCTGGTGGTCAGCTTTTCCACTTCATCGTTAAGGCTTGGGGTGCGCAGGCTGTCGGGATTGATGTGTTGGGCGCCGGCGTCCCAGTCTTCCGGTGCGGAACGGGTGACAATCGCCGGCACGGCATTCTGCCGCACCAGAATCATTTCAATCTGATACAGATCATCGGCAAACACCGAGGGGGCGACCAGCGTTAACAACAGGGTCAGTGAGCGAAACAGGCGCATGCGGCGTCCTTCAAGCAGTTTTCGGAATGAGGCGCTCAAACAGCGCCTCTACAGTATTAAAGCGCTCTTCCGGGCGCTCCATCGGGACCATGAATTTGAACATCGTGGCACCTTCGAATTTGTAGCGTTTTGGCTGGCTCTGGATCAGTTTGATCAGGGTCAGCGGGTCGACCGGTGTTTGCGCCGCGAACTCGACCCGACCGCCTTGTGGGCCGCCGTCGACTTTCTTGATGCCCAACAGCTCGGCCTGCAATTTCAGGGCGGTGATGCGTATCAGGTTCTTGGTCGGCTCCGGCAGCAGGCCGAAACGGTCGATCATCTCCACCTGCAGATCCTTGAGGCCATCCTCGTCGGTGGCCGAAGCGATGCGTTTGTAGAGAATCAGGCGTGCATGAACGTCCGGCAGGTAGTCTTCGGGAATCAACGCCGGTACGCGCAAGTTGACTTCCGGACCACCGCCCAACGGTTGATCGAGGTTCGGCTGTTCACCCTTGCGGATCGACTTCACCGCACGTTCGAGCATTTCCATGTACAGCGTGAAACCGACGGCCTGGATCTGCCCGCTTTGGCCATCGCCGAGCAGTTCGCCGGCACCACGGATTTCCAGGTCGTTGGTGGCGAGGACGAAACCTGCGCCGAGGTCCTGGGTGTTGGCGATCGCTTCCAGGCGCTTTTCCGCGTCCGGGGTGATTTGCTGGCGCGGCGGTGTCAGCAGATACGCGTAGGCCTGGTGGTGACTGCGTCCGACCCGACCGCGCAGCTGGTGCAACTGCGCCAGGCCGAATTTGTCGGCACGCTCGATGATGATGGTGTTGGCGCTCGGCACGTCGATGCCGGTCTCGATGATGGTCGAGGCGATCAGCACGTTGAAGCGCTTGTGGTAGAAGTCGCTCATCACCTGTTCGAGTTCGCGTTCGCGCATCTGGCCGTGGCCGATGCCGATCCGCGCTTCCGGCACCAGTTCGGCGAGGTCGGCGGCGCACTTCTCGATGGTCTTCACGTCGTTGTGCAGGTAGTACACCTGGCCGCCGCGCAGCAGCTCGCGAAGCAGGGCTTCCTTGACCGTACTCTTGTTCTGCTCCATGACGAAGGTCCGCACGGACAGACGACGGGCCGGCGGCGTGGCAATGATCGACAGGTCACGCATGCCCGACACCGCCATGTTCAGCGTGCGCGGAATCGGCGTGGCGGTCAGGGTGAGAATGTCGACTTCGCTGCGCAATGCCTTGAGCTGTTCTTTCTGGCGCACGCCGAAACGGTGTTCTTCGTCGATGATCACCAGACCGAGGTTTTTGATCTTCACGTCGTCCTGCAGCAGCTTGTGCGTGCCGATGACGATGTCGATCTTGCCTTCGGCAAGATCCGCGACCGCGGCGTTCACTTCCTTGGCCGACTTGAAGCGGCTCATCACTTCCACGGTCACCGGCCAGTCGGCAAAGCGGTCGCGGAAGCTGTTGTAGTGTTGTTGGGCGAGCAGGGTGGTCGGCACCAGAATCGCCACTTGGCGACCGCCATGCACGGCGATGAACGCCGCGCGCATCGCCACTTCGGTCTTGCCGAAGCCCACGTCGCCGCACACCAGGCGATCCATCGGCTTCGGAGCGAGCATGTCTTCGCGCACGGCTTCGATGGTGGTTTGCTGGTCGGGGGTTTCTTCGAACGGGAAGCCGGCACTGAAGGTGGCGTAATCGGCTTTCGGATCGGCAAAGGCATAGCCTTCGCGGGCAGCACGGCGCGCATAGATGTCGAGCAGTTCCGCTGCCACGTCGCGCACCTGTTCGGCGGCCTTGCGCTTGGCTTTCTGCCAGGTCTCGGAGCCGAGGCGGTGCAGCGGTGCCAATGCGTCGTCGCTGCCGGTGTAGCGGGCGATCAAATGCAGGTTGGCCACCGGCACGTACAGTTTGGCGCCCTCGGCGTACTCCAGGGCGAGGAACTCGGCGGCCTGATTGTCGATTTCCAGTGTCGCGAGGCCAAGGTAGCGACCGACACCGTGATCGATATGCACCACCGGTGCGCCTTCGCGCAGCTCGGTGAGGTTCTTGATGACGGCGTCGTTGTTGGCATCGGCGCGTTTCTCGCGGCGACGGCGTTGCATCACGCGCTGACCGAACAACGGGCTTTCGGCAACCAGTGCCAAGGCTGGATCATCCAGCAGCAAGCCTTCATCCAGTGGCGCAATGGTGATCGCCAGGCGCTCTTTGCCGGCGACAAAATCCGGCCAGCTATCGACGGTCTTCGGCCGCAGTTTCAGGCGTTCCAGCAGCTCCAGCAATACTTCGCGCCGGCCCGCGGATTCGGCGGTGAACAGCACGCGCCCGGGGAACTCGTCGAGGAAACCCGAGAGCGCCGCCAGTGGCTGGGTGGCCTTGGCTTCGATGGCCAGGTTCGGCAGTTCCCGCGCGGGGAAGCGCTCACGGCCGACGCCGGTTTCCACGTCCTGTTGGCTGGCCACCACACGCGGCCAGTTTTTCAGGCGTGCGAAGCAGTCTTCCACCGGCAGGAACAGCTCGGCGGGCGGCAATAAAGGACGGGAGGGATCGACGCGACGTTCTTCGTAGCGATTGCGCACGTCGTTCCAGAAGTTTTCCGCAGCCTGTTCGATACCCGGCAGCGAGAACACTTGGGTGTCTTGAGGCAGGTAATCGAACAGCGTCGAGGTTTCCTCGAAGAACAAAGGCAGGTAGTACTCGATACCGGCCGGGGTAATCCCGCTGTTCAAGTCCTGGAAGATCGGGCAGCGACGGAAGTCGACATCGAAGCGCTCGCGAAACCGCGCCTTGAAGCGAGTGACGGCTTCTTTCTCCAGCGGGAATTCCTTGGCGGGCAGCAGCTTGACCGAATCGACCTTGTCGATGGAGCGCTGGTTTTCCGGATCGAAGGTGCGCAGGGTCTCGATTTCGTCGTCGAACAGGTCGATGCGATAAGGCAACTTGCTGCCCATCGGGAACAGATCGATCAGCGAACCACGTACGGTGAATTCGCCGTGCTCGTACACGGTGTCGACATAACGATAACCGGTGGCTTCCAGCCGGGTGCGCATCTGCTCGACATCGAGCTTCTGGCCGACATCCAGCACCAGGCTGCTGCCGAGCAGGAATTTGGTCGGCGCGAGGCGGTGCAGGGCGGTGGTGATGGGCACCACCAATACGCCATGACTCAGCTCCGGCAATCGATAAAGAGCCGAGATGCGCTGGGAAATGATGTCCTGGTGCGGCGAGAACAGATCATAGGGCAGGGTTTCCCAGTCGGGGAAATGCAGCACAGGCAAATCCGGGGCGAAGAAACTCAGCTCCTGTTCCAGCCGTTCGGCACTTTGGCTGTCGGCGGTCAGCAGCAGGGTAAAGCGCTTGGCAGCGCTGGCGGCCTCGGCGATGGCCAGGCTCAGGGAAGCACCGGGCAGGTTGCCCCAATGCTGTTTACCTGCCGCGGCAGGGAGATGCGGTAGACGCAGAACGGGCACGGAAGGTTGAGCTCCAAGCGTTGCGACAAAGTCGGTAATTGTAGCGGTCTCGGGTGCCGGCTGTCAGTTGCAGATGTGTCTATTACGCGGGTGGAGCGAAATGTAGTGGTAATGACAAAATCGGGCCGTTTATTCGTGAAAATAAGCGAGTATGTAGTGGCAAAACGAAGCGGTGTTACGGATGGTTACGGACAAGGTAGCGCTGCCCCCAAAAAATTGACGATGCTGGAGGCCCCGGTTTTATTGGGCTTCAGCGGAGCGTAATTTTTTTGAACAGGAATTTGTTACGGGCGGTGCGACAAGCGCGCATTGCTACGTGAAGCACAGGGCGGCATAATGTAGCCCCTTTTTTCTGCCCCTACATGTGGAAGGTTCCCGTGACTCAGAAGCCCGACCAGTGTCTTGGTGAATGGATCGACCGTGAAGCACTCGCAGAAGCGATGATTCCGCTTATCGGTCAGCTCTACCGCAATAACAACGTGGTGAGCTCGATCTATGGCCGCAGCCTGATCAATCGTTCAGTCATTGCGATTCTCAAAGCTCACCGCTTTGCTCGTCACCGTCAGTCCGACGACAGCGAGCTGTCCGTCCACGAAACATTCCCGCTGCTCAAGGCGATGAGCGAGCTCAAGCTCGGCGCCGCTTCGGTAGACCTGGGCAAGCTGGCGGCCAAATTCAAGGCTGAAGCCAATGGCCGTACTGCCGAGCAGTTCGTCCGTGAAGAACTGGCCGACGTGGTGGGTCAGCAGAACGCTTCCGGCCGCAAAGGCACCGACGTTGTCCTCTACGGCTTCGGTCGTATCGGCCGTCTGCTGGCGCGCATCCTGATCGAGAAAACCGGTGGTGGCGACGGCCTGCGTCTGCGCGCCATTGTCGTCCGCAAGGGCGCCGAGAACGATCTGGTCAAACGCGCCAGCCTGCTGCGTCGTGACTCGGTCCATGGTCCGTTCGATGGCACCATTACCATTGATGAAGCCAACAACACCATCACCGCCAACGGCAACCTGATCCAGGTTATCTACGCCAAGAGCCCGACCGAAGTCGACTACACCCAGTACGGCATCGAAAACGCTCTGATCGTCGACAACACCGGTGTATGGCGTGATGCTGATGGCCTGGGCCAGCACCTGGCCTGCCCGGGCGCTGCCCGCGTAATCCTCACCGCACCTGGCAAGGGCGCGCTGAAGAACATCGTTCACGGCATCAACCATGGCGAAATCACCCCGGACGACAAGATCATCTCGGCGGCTTCCTGCACCACCAACGCCATCGTGCCGGTGCTCAAGGCAGTCAACGACAAGTACGGCATCGTCAACGGCCACGTCGAAACCGTTCACTCGTTCACCAACGACCAGAACCTGATCGACAACTTCCACAAGGGCAGCCGTCGTGGCCGCGCCGCGCCGCTGAACATGGTGATCACCGAGACCGGTGCCGCCACCGCAGCCGCCAAGGCACTGCCAGTGCTCAAGGGCAAGCTGACCGGCAACGCGATTCGCGTACCTACGCCGAACGTGTCGATGGCCATCCTGAACCTGAACCTGGAAAAGGCCACCACCCGCGAAGAAATCAACGAGTACCTGCGCCAGATGGCCATGCACTCGGATCTGCACAAGCAGATCGACTATGTCAGCTCGCAGGAAGTGGTTTCCACCGACTTCGTTGGCTCGCGCCACGCTGGCGTTGTGGATGCCGAGGCGACCATCACTCAAGATAACCGCGTTGTTCTGTACGTCTGGTACGACAACGAATTCGGTTACAGCTGCCAGGTGGTTCGCGTGATGGAAGACATGGCCGGTGTAAACCCGCCAGCATTCCCGCGCTAAGCCTTAGCTGCACATGAAAACGCCCCGACTTTGGTCGGGGCGTTTTTGTTTGTGCGATGGAGTCACGAGTGTGTTGTCTGGTCCGGCCTCTTCGCGAGCAGGCTCGCTCCCGCAGGGATATGTGTGCGCCGCAGGTCCCATGTGGGAGCGAGCCTGCTCGCGAAGGGGGAATCTCAGCCGGCGTGAGGGTGTCTGATACACCGCTTTCCCAGGCTCGCTCCCACCTTTCTATCGCATAATGGCCGGAATTGGCGTTGTGCCGGGGTTGTTCCATGGGAGGGGGTTCGTTGAACTGGCGGCTGTTTGGAATAGTAGCGTTGGCTGGCATCCTCTCAGGCTGCGACAACAGCGACTCCCTGGGGGCTTTCGGCGGTCCGACCATGGGCAGCACGTACTCAATCAAGTACGTACGCCACGCCGGTCTTCCCGCTCCTGCACAAGTCCAGGTCGAAGTCGAAAAAATCCTGACTGAAATCGACCGGCAAATGTCGACTTACCGCAGCGACTCCGACATCGCCCGCTTTAACCAGTTACCCGCCAACCGTTGTCAGAAAATGCCCGCGTCGATCCTCGAATTGGTCCGCGTTGGCGAGCGGTTGTCGGAACAAAGCGAAGGGGCGTTCGATTTGACCGTGGAGCCGCTGCTCAATCTCTGGGGCTTCGGCCCTCAGGCTCGCGAGGAAAAAGTCCCGACTGCCGAAGCGCTTGCCGAAGTACGGCAGCGAGTGAGTCACTCACATTTGCGTATCGATGGCGATCAGCTGTGCAAGGATGCCGCCGTCGAAGTCGATTTCAACAGCGTTGCCGCCGGTTATGCGGTCGACAGGATCGCCGCCAGGCTCGAAGCATTGGGCATTCACAATTACCTCGCCGAAGCCACCGGTGAGCTCAAGGCGGCCGGCAAGAAGCTCGATGGCTCGCCGTGGCGCATTGCCCTGGAGGCGCCTCGCGACGATCAGCAAGTGGCCGAGCGCATCGTTGCCATCGACGGTTATGGCCTGTCCACCTCCGGCGACTACCGCAATTATTTCCAGCAGGGTGGGCAGCGTTATTCCCATACCTTCGATGCCCGGATCGGTGCACCGGTCTCACACACGCTGGCCTCGGTCACGGTGATTCATCCTTCTGCGTTAATGGCCGATGGCTTATCGACGCTGTTGCTGATTCTCGGCCCGGAGCGCGGTTGGGATTACGCAGAAAAACATGATATCGGCGCATTTTTTGTGATTCGTGCCGATACAGGTTTCGTCACACGCACCAGTCACGCTTTTGCACGCCTCAGCGGCGGGGAAACCGAGTGATTGCGGTGTTAAAGCATTGAAAACTGGTGTTCTGGTGCAGGCGAAAGTAGCCTACGACGCGACCAAGGGTTAATGTGCGCGGCGTTGACGCTTCTATAGACTGTGTCCGGGTTCTGCACTGGCCCCAAATTGTTCCTTCACGCCACAGATCGGCGTGATTTAGCCGCAGGTGCCGATGGCGCCACGGCCTGTTCTGAGGAGTACGCATGGCTGTCTACAACTACGACGTGGTGGTGCTGGGTTCCGGCCCGGCGGGAGAGGGCGCGGCAATGAACGCCGCCAAAGCAGGGCGCAAGGTGGCGATGGTCGATAGCCGTCGCCAGGTCGGCGGTAACTGCACCCACCTGGGTACCATCCCGTCCAAGGCACTGCGTCACTCGGTCCGGCAGATCATGCAGTTCAACACCAACCCGATGTTCCGGGCCATTGGTGAGCCGCGCTGGTTCTCGTTTCCGGACGTGCTGAAAAGCGCTGAAAAAGTCATCTCCAAACAAGTCGCTTCGCGCACCGGTTACTACGCCCGTAACCGCGTCGACGTGTTTTTCGGCACCGGCAGCTTTGCCGACGAGCAAACCGTCGAAGTGGTCTGCGCCAATGGCGTGGTCGAAAAACTGGTGGCCAAGCACATCATCATCGCCACCGGCTCGCGTCCGTATCGTCCAGCCGACATCGATTTCCACCACCCGCGTATCTACGATAGCGACACCATCCTCAGCCTCGGCCACACCCCGCGTAAACTCATCGTTTACGGCGCCGGCGTGATCGGTTGCGAATACGCCTCGATCTTCAGCGGTCTGGGTGTATTGGTTGAATTGGTGGACAACCGTGGGCAACTGCTGAGCTTCCTCGACTCGGAAATTTCCCAGGCCCTGAGCTACCACTTCAGCAACAACAACATCACCGTTCGCCACAACGAAGACTACGACCGCGTCGAAGGCGTGGACAACGGCGTGATCCTGCATCTGAAGTCCGGCAAGAAG
The DNA here is from genome assembly GCF_054071155.1 of Pseudomonas sp. SDO5532_S415. Taxonomy (NCBI): domain Bacteria; kingdom Pseudomonadati; phylum Pseudomonadota; class Gammaproteobacteria; order Pseudomonadales; family Pseudomonadaceae; genus Pseudomonas; species Pseudomonas sp. SDO5532_S415. Next base: position 10,903 of record NZ_JBSVWS010000004.1, read on the forward strand.
ATCAAGGCCGACGCCCTGCTCTGGTGTAATGGCCGCACCGGCAACACTGATCAGTTGGGTCTGGAGAACATCGGCGTGAAGGTCAACAGCCGTGGCCAGATCGAAGTCGACGAGGCTTACCGCACCGGTATTCAGAATATCTACGGTGCAGGCGATGTGATCGGCTGGCCAAGTCTGGCCAGTGCCGCCCATGACCAGGGTCGTTCGGCCGCCGGCAGCATCGTCGATAACGGCAGCTGGCGCTTTGTGAATGACGTGCCGACCGGCATCTACACCATTCCGGAGATCAGCTCGATCGGCAAGAACGAGCAGGAGCTGACCCAGGCCAAAGTGCCTTATGAAGTGGGCAAGGCGTTCTTCAAGAGCATGGCGCGTGCGCAGATCGCCGGCGAGCCGCAAGGCATGCTGAAGATTCTGTTCCACCGCGAAACCCTGGAAGTACTGGGCGTGCACTGCTTCGGTTATCAGGCGTCGGAGATCGTGCACATCGGCCAGGCGATCATGAACCAGCCGGGCGAACTCAATACCCTGAAGTACTTCGTCAACACCACGTTCAACTACCCGACCATGGCCGAAGCCTATCGGGTCGCGGCATACGACGGCCTCAACCGGCTTTTTTGAGTGGCTCCGGCCGGTGGCCTGAGCCGGCCGGGGAGACCGATTTCAGCAATTCTCGAGCGTGGCAGTGGCCAAACCGGGAAAGTCTGTAATCAGGCTGTCAACGCCGAAGTCGGCGAGTCTGCGCATCAGCGCGGGCTCGTTGACTGTCCACACCGACACATGCAGCCCCTGTCGCTGTGCCTTCTGCAGGCGTTCCGGCGTGCACAGGGTCCAGTTCAGCGCCAGAATCTCGCAGCCGTAGCTTGCCGCGACCTTCAGCGGGTCGAGCCAGGCGTATTCGGCCACCAGTCCCCTGGACACATCCGGCACCAGGTCCACGGCGGCTTTCAGCACTTCGCGCGAGCTCGAGGTGATGGTCACCTTCTCCAGCAAGCCATGCCGTTGCACCATTTCACGGATGGCCAGTACGGTGGTCGCGGCGCGGGTGCGTGAAGCGCTTTTGACTTCCAGTTGCCAGTGATCGAAATCGCATTTTTCGAACAGTTCTTCCAGCGTTGGAATCGGGCAAGGCTTGATCCAGCCAGGCCCGCCCTTGCGCGCGTCGTAGGTCACCAGTTCGGCCGCGGTATGTTCCACCACCTTGCCGCGCCGGTCGGTGGTGCGCTTGAGCGTCGGGTCGTGAATGACCATCAGCTCGCCATCACTGGACAAGTGCAGGTCGAGTTCACAGCGGCGTACGCCGTGCTTGAGACATTCCTGAAAACCGGTCAGGGTATTTTCCGGTGCTTCGCCCTTGGCGCCGCGGTGGCCGTAGATGAGGGTCACGGTTCTTCCTTAAATTAATTGCCTGATTCGAGTAGTTCGCGGGCCTGGCGTCGATCCTGGGCCTGCTTCTGCAAAATATGACGGGCCAGCAATTGTCGCTGGGCATCGGTCAGGTGCTCGAACTCGGTGCCGACGTCGTAACCATCGCCCTTGCGGTCGCAATGGGTGACGCGGGCGCGCAGCAGCAGGCCCAGCGCTTGCGGCATCAGCACCAGCTTGACCGACAGGTGTGCGCCGGCGGCAATCGGGGTGGGGTGCTGAAACTCGATGCCACCCTCGGAGATGATCACCGGCTGCGGCTCGCCGATCTGCCCGAGCACGGTGAGGGCGATGACCTGGCTCAGCAAATCGATGCGCTTGTTCTGGGATTTCAGGAACGCCGAGAGGGTTCGGTCGCGCTCGCTGATCTGGCGCAACAGGTGTTGCGACTCGAATTCGCTCAGGTGCAATTCGCTGAGCACATTGAAGAGTGGGGAAGCATCCTGCAACACTTCCTGGCCTGCGGCTTCGAGAGCGGACAGGGGCCGAATTTCCAGTGCGATCGTGTCCTCGATACGGTAGTATTCGCGGCGATCTTCTTCATCTAATGTCGACATGGCGAACCCATGGTAGCGGCGGTGGTCTGAGTGTAAAGCTGGTTATCGACCCCCGCCACAAGGACGTTCCTTTTCCCTCCGAACAAGCCCCGACATGTTCAGACCTCTCTTCGTATTTATCGGCACGCGTTATACCCGTGCAAAGCGTCGCAATCATTTTGTGTCATTCATTTCCCTGACTTCGATGATCGGGCTCGCCCTTGGCGTGGTCGTGATGATCGTGGTGCTGTCGGTCATGAACGGCTTCGATCATGAGATGCGTACCCGCGTGCTGGGCATGGTGCCCCACGCGACCATCGAGGCCGGTGAGCCGATCAGCGATTGGCAGGGCCTGGCCACCAAGGTCAAGCAGAACCCGCAGGTGACGGCCGTGGCGCCGTTCACCCAGATGCAGGGGTTGCTGACCAACAACGGCAAAGTTTCCAAAGTCCTGCTCAATGCCATCGACCCGGCGCTGGAGCGCCAGGTCTCGATCATCGATCACTTCATGCAGCAGGGCCAACTCGACGACCTGAAGCCCGGCGAGTTCGGCATCGTCATCGGCGACAAGGCGGCGGCCAAGCTCGGTGCGGCTGTCGGTGACAAGCTGACATTCGTGGCACCGGAAGTCACCGTGACCCCGGCCGGGATGTTCCCGCGCATGAAGCGCTTCACCGTGGTCGGCATCTTCCATGTCGGCGCCGGCGAAATCGACGGCTACCTGGGCATCACCAATCTTCAGGATCTGGCGCGCTTGCATCGCTGGAAACCGGATCAGGTCCAGGGCATTCGCCTGAAGTTCGATGATCTGTTCCAGGCGCCGCGCACTGCGTGGAGCATCGCCCGGGAGCTGGGTGAGGATCACTACTACGCCCGCGACTGGACCCGCACCCACGGCAACCTGTATCAGGCAATCCGTATGGAAAAGGCCATGATCGGCCTGCTGTTACTGCTGATCGTCGCCGTCGCCGCCTTCAACATCATCTCCACGCTGGTGATGGTGGTGAACGACAAGAAGGGCGACATCGCGATCCTGCGCACCCTCGGCGCCACGCCGGGCACCATCATGCGTACATTCATGGTGCAGGGTACGGTCATCGGCGTGGTCGGCACGGCCATCGGCGCAGTGGTGGGGATCTTCGCCGCGCTGAATGTCAGCGCCGCGATCTCGGCGCTGGAAGGTCTGATCGGGCACAAGTTCCTCAACGCCGACGTGTACTTCATTGATTACCTGCCGTCGCAGGTGCAGAGCCAGGACGTCGTGATGGTCTGCTCCGCGGCGTTGGTCCTGAGTTTCCTCGCCACCTTGTATCCAGCCTGGCGTGCCGCGCGCACCCAGCCTGCGGAGGCGCTACGTTATGAGTGAGTCGGGCATGAGTGATAAAGCAATCTTGAGCTGCCGCAACCTGGGCAAATCCTACGAGGAAGGCCCGGAGTCGGTGGAGGTACTGGCCGGTTTGCAGCTGGAGCTGCACCCGGGTGAGCGCGTGGCGATTGTCGGCAAGTCGGGTTCGGGCAAAAGTACCTTGCTCAATTTGCTCGGCGGCCTCGATACGCCAACCAAGGGCAGCGTCTGGCTCGACGGCGAAGAACTTTCGGCACTGAGCGAAAAGAATCGCGGCCTGCTGCGTAACCGTGCCTTGGGGTTCGTGTATCAGTTCCACCACCTGTTGCCCGAGTTCACTGCACTGGAAAACGTCTGCATGCCGTTGTTGATCGGCAAGACCGCGATTCCGGAGGCTCGCAAGCGTGCTACCGCATTGCTGGAGCGAGTGGGGCTGGGGCATCGCCTGGAGCACAAGCCGGCGGAGCTGTCCGGTGGTGAACGCCAGCGCGTGGCCATCGCCCGCGCCCTGGTGAACAATCCGGGCCTGGTGATGCTCGATGAGCCGACCGGCAACCTCGACTCCCACACCGCCCAAGGCATTCAGGATTTGATGCTGGAACTGAGCACTTCGATGCGCACCGCGTTCCTGGTGGTGACCCATGACATGAACCTGGCCCGCCAGATGGATCGCGTCCTGCACCTGCAGGAAGGTTGCCTTACCCCTATCTGATTGGTCGAAACCCGACGCCTGAGAAGGCGTCGGGTCTTTTATTTTTATACGGTGCCCCAGCGAATGTTCAGACCGTTATCGATCTTTATCGGCACGCGCTATACCCGCGCCAAGCGCCGCAATCGCTTTGTTTCCTTCATCTCGATGACCTCGATGATCGGCCTCGCCCTGGGCGTACTGGCGATGATCGTGGTGCTGTCGGTGATGAACGGCTTCCAGCGCGAAATGAGTTCGCGCATCCTCGGCATGGTGCCGCACGCGACCATCGTCGGCGTCAATCCGATTGATGATTGGCAGCCGGTGGCCGCCGCCGCGATGAAGAATCCGGAAGTCACCGCGGCCGTGCCGTTCACCGAGATGGAAGGCATGCTGTCTTACAAAGGCACCATGCAGCCGATCCAGGTCAGTGGCGTCGATCCGGCGCTGGAAGGTCAGGTGTCGATCGTGGCCAAGCACATCGTCCAGGGGCGGCTGGATGCCTTGAAGCCGGGTGAGTTTGGTGTGGTGATCGGCGAAATCACGGCACGCCGCTTTCGTTTGAACGTCGGCGACAAGATCACCCTGATCGTGCCGGAAGTCAGCACGGCACCGGGCGGTATTACCCCGCGTATGCAGCGCCTGAACGTGGTCGGTGTGTTCAAGGTCGGTGCCGAACTGGACGGTTCGATGGCGTTGATCCACGTCGCCGACGCCGCGCAGATGCAGCACTGGGAGCCGAATCAGGTGCAGAGCGTGCGTCTGGCGGTAAAGGACCTGTACGCCGCGCCACAGGTGTCGAGCACCATTGCCACCGGCCTGGGCGAGGCTTACAAGGCTGACGACTGGACCCACACCCAGGGCAGCCTGTTCAGTGCGATGAAGATGGAAAAAACCATGATCGGCCTGTTGTTGCTGATGATCGTTGCCGTTGCGGCGTTCAACATCATCGCAACCCTGATCATGGTGGTGAACGACAAGGGCGCGGACATCGCGATCCTGCGCACCATTGGCGCCACGCCGCGGCAGATCATGGCGATCTTCATGGTCCAGGGCACGGTGATCGGGATTGTCGGCACGCTGATCGGTGGTGTGCTTGGCGTGATCGCAGCGCTGAACGTGAGTGAACTGGTGGGCTGGGTGGAGCGGGTCAGTGGCCAGCACATCTTCAGTTCCGATGTGTATTTCGTCAGCAACTTGCCGTCTGAATTGCAGGGTGGGGATGTGCTGTTGATCTGCTCGGCGGGGTTCATCATGAGCTTTCTGGCCACCGTTTACCCTGCCTGGCGCGCGGCGAAGATCGAGCCGGCTACTGCGTTGCGCTATTCGTAAGCCGCAAGACCGCTTTCGCGAGCAGGCTCGCTCCCACAGGTGCTGCACGATCCTTGTGGGAGCGGGCTTGCCCGCGATGAGGCCGGACCTGCCGGCCTCAATCTCCCTTTGGTAACTCGATCACGAACCGCGTCCACCCCTGATCCGATTGACAACGAATCTGCCCACCATGTGCCCGGATGATCGATTGGGTAATCGCCAATCCCAACCCTGCATGCTCACTGCTACCTTCATGACGCGCCGGATCGGCCCGGTAAAAACGGTCAAACAGCCGCGGCAGCAAGTCTTCGGAAATCCCGTCACCGCTATTTTCGACTATCAGGCTCAAGCCTTTGGGCTGATCCTCGATTCGAATCAGAATCTCGCCATCGACCGGGGTAAACCGCAACGCATTGTCCAGCAAATTGGACAGCGCCCGTCGCAGCATGCTGCGGTCGCCCTCGATGCGGGCCTTGCCGTCACGGCTCAATTTCACCCGGGCGTCTTCGGCCAGCGGCGCGAAAAACTCCAGCAAGACATCCACTTCCTCCGCCAGATCCAGCGGTTCGCGCTTGGGCATCAACAGGCCGTGATCCGCTTTCGCCAGATAAAGCATGTCGTTGACCAGTTGCGCCATCCATTGCAACTCTTCCAGGTTGCTGTGCAGTGCTTCGCGATAGTCCTCGATGGGGCGCGGGCGGGTGAGGGTGACCTGGGTGTGGGTCAGCAGGTTCGACAGCGGGGTGCGCAACTCATGGGCGATGTCGGCGGAGAACGCCGACAGGCGCTGAAAGGAATCGTCGAGACGTCCGAGCATGGCGTTGAAGTGGTGGGCCATTTCCGCCAGTTCCGGCGGCATGTTTTCTGCCGGCAAGCGTGCGTTGAGCGATTGCGCCGAAACACCGCTGGCAACAGCGCTCATGCGCCGTAACGGCCGCAAGCCGCTGCGGGCTGCCCAGGCTCCGAGCAACGCGGTGGCCAGGGCCGACAAACCTACCGTCAACCAGATCAAATGCTGCATGCGTTGCAGGAAATGCTGGTGATGGGTGATGTCCAGCAGCAGGGTCAATTGCGGCGAATCGGGCTTGTCGGTAAACAAGGGGGCATTGAGGACGCGGTAATCGGTGCCGTCGTTGTTGAGCGTCGACAGCCCGGGTTTTTGCGGGAGTTTGTCGGGCAGATTCGCCGAACTGTCATACCAGTGCTTGCCATCGCTGCCGGTGATGCGCAGCGACAGATCGGCTTGGCGGCTCAACTCATCGGCCAGTCTGACGTCGCTGTCGCTCGATTGAATGTCATGAAGCGCCCGCCGCAAACCAATCAACTTGCCATCCAGCAGTTGCTGGTCGAGCTCAATGAAGTGCACTTCGCTGGCGCGGCTGAACAGCACCCCGGCGAACAGCGACACTACCGCCGTGCACGCTGCAAACAGCAATGCCAACCGACTGCTCAGCGAAAGTCGACGCATCAGGCGAGGCGCTCTTCAAGTACGTAACCCATGCCGCGTACGGTGTGGATCAGTTTATTGGGGAATTCATCGTCGATTTTCAGGCGCAAACGGCGAATGGCGACCTCGATGACATTGGTGTCGCTGTCGAAATTCATATCCCACACCTGGGACGCAATCAGCGATTTGGGCAGCACTTCGCCCTGACGGCGCAGGAGCATTTCCAGCAGGGAAAATTCCTTGGCGGTCAGGTCGATGCGCCGGCCGCTGCGTTCCACGCGACGGCGGATCAAGTCCAGCCGCAAGTCGGCCAATTGCAGGCTGGTTTCCTGGGGCGTAGCGCTGCCTCGGCGCAACAGGCTGCGCACCCGGGCCAGCAGTTCGGAAAAGGCGAAGGGTTTGACCAGGTAATCGTCGGCGCCGAGTTCCAGGCCGTGGACCCTATCTTCCACGGCATCCCGTGCGGTCAGAAACAGGACCGGCGTGTCCAGGCCGGCCCCGCGCACCGCTTGCAGAATCTGCCAGCCGTCGCGACCGGGCAGCATCACATCGAGAATCAGCAGGGCGTATTCGCCGCTTAGCGCCAGTTGCTGGCCGGTGTTGCCATCGGCCACCAGCTCGGTATTGAAACCGGCCTCGGTCAGGCCCTGGCGCAGGTAGTGGCCGGTTTTCGGTTGGTCTTCGACAATCAGCAGTTTCATGGGCGACTCAGGCATCTTGATGGAACGAAAGCTTTATACCGTGGGCGGCGACGGTGCAGGCCAACCTGACAAAGTTGTAATCCGGCTGTCAGGTTGCGGGCAGCGGTGGCAGTTTAGAGTTTTCCACAGGCTGAACCTTATTTTGTTGGAGTAAGACGATGTTTTTGCGCAAAACCGCGGCGCTGACCGCCTGTATGTTGGCATTGAGTTCGCCGGTGTGGGCGTCAGGCGGGCATACCTATGACTTCGGCCAACCTGCGTCGGCGGCCAAGGCGAGCCGCAGTGTCGAGGTAGTGATGGGCGACATGTCGTTCACCCCCAAGGCTATCGACATCAAGGCCGGAGAGACCGTGCGTTTCGTGCTGGTGAATAAAGGCCAGTTGTTGCACGAATTCAACCTCGGTGACGCGGCGATGCACGCCAGGCACCAGCAGGAAATGCTGCAAATGCAGCAAAGCGGTATGCTCACGCCTACAGGCGTGAAGGCGATGGACCACGGTGCCATGGGGCATGACATGAAGCATGATGACCCCAATAGCGTGCTGGTGGAACCGGGTAAAACCGCTGAGCTGACCTGGACTTTCAACAAGGCCACCAACCTCGAGTTTGCCTGCAACATCCCCGGTCATTACCAGGCTGGTATGGTCGGCAAACTGACAGTCAGTCAGTAAGCACTCAAAGGCGGGAGCAAAGGCTGTTAGAATCTGCTGATTCTTCAGTCAGGTTTCCGCCATGCATCCCGCAGCCGAACACTCGCCGCTGGGCAAATCCAGCGAATACATCGCCACTTACACACCGTCCTTGCTGTTCCCGATCCCGCGTACCGCAAAGTGGGCCGAGCTGGGCCTGACGGCTGAAACCCTGCCGTACAAGGGCGTGGACTTCTGGAACTGTTTCGAACTGTCGTGGCTGTTGCCGTCGGGCAAGCCAGTGGTGGCGATCGGCGAGTTCAGTATCCCGGCGGATTCACCGAACATCATCGAATCGAAGTCGTTCAAGCTGTACCTCAACTCCCTGAACCAGACGCCGTTTGCCGATACGGCGAGCCTTGAGGCGACGCTGGTCAAGGACCTGTCAGCAGCTGCCGGAAAACCGGTTGGCGTGCGTGTTCGCAGCCTGAAGGATGTCGAAGCCGAAGGTGTCGTGGCGTTGCCGGGCGTGTGCATCGATGAGCTGGATATCAGCGTCAGCAACTACGAGCATCCGCGTCCGGAGCTGCTGCGTTGCGACGAATCACGCATTGTCGAAGAGAGCGTGCACAGCCATTTGCTCAAATCCAATTGCCCGGTGACCAGTCAGCCGGACTGGGGCAGCGTGGTGGTTGAGTACCGCGGCGCGGCGCTGGATCACGCCAGTCTGCTGGAGTACATCGTCAGCTTCCGTCAACACTCGGACTTCCACGAACAGTGCGTGGAGCGGATCTTTCTTGATCTGCAGCGTTTGCTGAAACCGGAGAAACTGACGGTGTATGCGCGCTATGTACGGCGTGGGGGGCTGGATATCAATCCGTATCGCAGTACTGAAGAAGTGCAACTGCCGAACCATCGCCTGGTCCGTCAGTAAAGGTTTTCTGTAGGAGCGAGCTTGCTCGCGATGGAGTGTCAGCGACCTTGGCGTCGACTGATACACCATCGCGAGCAAGCTCGCTCCTACATTGCATCCGTTGGATTCAGATCCCCATGCTGTGCAGGGCCTGGCCAATCTGGCGCAGGGTGCCGGCGAGGGTCGGGTGTTCGAGTTCGAAGCGTTCGACGGCCAGATTGACGTTATCGGCGAGGTTGACGTCCTTGGTCTTGGTTTCGATCTCAAGCTCAAGTTCGATCTGTTGCATCAGTGCGCGCAGGTCTTCGCGCTCGGCTTCTGTCAGCGGAGGATTCTGTTCCAATTGCTCGCGCAGGGCATTGAGCTGGTCTTGCAGTTCGCGGGCAGACATGGCGTTCTTCCTTTTATCGATAGGCACTGGCATAGACCGCAGCAGTACGCCAAAGATCTATGGCTTACCTAAGATTAATCCACTCGCGCCCAACCTGCATGCCTTCATCGGTATGAGGCGGCGATCAGGGCTTTTCGCCCTTGAGCCGACGCAGGCTGATATCGGCCAGGCAGGTGTCGAGTTCACCCAGATGGTCAATCACCGAATGCACGCCCAAACCGAAGAGTTGCATGGTGGCCTTGCCGCGCTTGATGTCCCGTTCCTGCGGGGACAATGCCTGCCATTGGGTGGGTGACAGCCCGCAGAGCGAGCCGCAGGACGCCAAACCGATTGTCCACAGGCCGGCGTTGAGTCCCGATTGCAGCAAGCGCGGTTCGCCGCTGACCAGCACGCAGCCATCCAGCCGCTCGACGTTCAGCGACATCAGCGCTTGCCAGCATGCATTCGGTGCCGGCCAAGGATTGATTGTTGCAAGTTGTTGCGATGGCGACGAGGGTTTGATCCATTCCGGCAGCGCTACGGCCAGGGAATGGCTGAGGGCGGGGGGCAATTCATCGAGCCAGGCGCAGGGGATCTGTTGGCGCTGCAAGCTGTGCAAGCTCTCGAGGGCCCCAGGGGTGGCTTCGGCGTGTTCGACCGAATAGCCCTCGAGCAGACGCGTACGCGCGCCGAAATCCACCAGGCAACCACTGAGACCGAAGAGCACGGCGGTCAGGTTTGGCGCGGTTTGAGGTGATGTTTCGGCGTGCGGCATGTCAACGTCCCTGAAATAGCCTCAAAGCTAGGGATCGTCGGTGACAGTTGCATGACATGGATGTGAATCGCTCACAATCGACAGGCATCATGCGCAGGCGCGCGGCTGCGATGCTGCCTTAAACGGCGTTTACGTCTTATACTAGCGGTCTTTGCGTCGAGCCAAGCGCCCGGCGACTGTACAAATCCAAGGAGTTTTCTATGCGCTGGAGCAATCATCTAGCTCAACTTTGTGTGTGCGCCAGCGCGATGCTGGTTCCGTTCGTTGCCCAGGCAGCGTCGGAAGATGATCCTTGGGAAAGCATCAACCGTCCGATCTACAAGTTCAACGATGTACTCGATACTTATGCACTGAAGCCATTGGCCCAGGGCTACCAGTTCGTGACGCCGCAGTTCCTTGAAGATGGCATCCACAACATGTTCCGCAACGTCGGCGATGTGACCAACCTCGCCAACGATATCCTGCAGGTCAAACCCGCGGCAGCAGGTGTCGACACCGCACGATTGATCTTCAACACCACTTTCGGCCTGCTGGGTTTCTTCGATGTCGGCACCCATATGGGCCTGCAACGCAACGACGAAGATTTCGGCCAGACCCTGGGTTATTGGGGTGTGGGCAGCGGTCCGTATGTGATGCTGCCGCTGCTTGGCCCTAGCACCTTGCGTGATGCGCCTTCGAAGCTCGTCGACAGTTACACCGGCCCGTATCGCTACATGGACGATGTGCCCGTGCGTAACTCGGTTTTCGCGCTGAACATTGTCGATACCCGGGCGAACTTGCTGTCCACCGAGAAATTGATCACAGGCGACAAGTACACCTTCATTCGTAACGCCTACCTGCAGAACCGCGAGTTCAAGGTGAAGGACGGCCAGGTCGAAGACGATTTCTGATCCTGACCGACATATCGAAAAAGGCAGCCTTCGGGCTGCCTTTTTTCGTCTGGAACGGGTTAGTTCATCTTCAGGATTGTAAGGCCAAGTTTCTGACCGCCCCCGTGCTGCTCCTTCACCCACACCACTTCGGTGTCGGCTTCGAGTCCTTTGAGCGCGGCGTGCTCGGATTCGATACGCACGCTAAGCCGGTCACCCACCGTGAACAAACGCGGCGCCTGCAGCTGCATCCCGCTGCTGGAAAGGTCGATGCAGACGGCGGGTACCTCATCCCCCTCATGAATCAGCGACACATCGGCATCGACTCGCATGCGGATGAAATCGCGCTTTTCGCTATAGTCCCGACTGGTTTGACTCATGGCCTTGGTCCTTCCGTTGGGTTACGGTTTTGATGGTTCTTATAACTCCCGGTGCTTTGAAGAGTGTAGACGTCAAGCGACCATCGGCGTGAGCTTGAAACGCCTCGCGGATGGGAGTACCGTCTGCGCCTTAGAAGGGCACCTCTGGTGTACATGTGTGTAGGGCAAACGCTCGAAAACGGTGCGACAGAGAGGCTAGAAAGCGAATCCAGTAGTGTGAGCCGGACCAACACCCGAGCCGCTACGCCAACCTAATTCTGGCGCCGTTTGCCCACATGCCAAAAACCAGTGCCACGCTGCTGATAATCGATGATGACGAAGTAGTGCGCGCGAGCCTCGCCGCCTATTTGGAAGACAGTGGTTTCAGCGTCTTGCAGGCCAGCAATGGCCAGCAGGGTCTTCAGGTATTCGAGCAAGACAAGCCCGACTTGGTCATCTGCGATCTGCGCATGCCGCAGATGGGTGGACTCGAACTCATTCGCCAGGTTACCGAGCTGTCACCGCAAACGCCGGTGATCGTGGTGTCGGGTGCCGGCGTGATGAACGACGCGGTCGAGGCGCTGCGCCTGGGTGCGGCGGACTACCTGATCAAACCTCTCGAAGACCTGGCTGTACTTGAGCATTCTGTGCGTCGGGCCCTGGATCGCGCGCGCCTGCTGCTGGAAAACCAGCGTTACCGCGAGAAGCTGGAAAAGGCCAACCGCGAGCTCGCCGCCAGCCTGAACCTGCTCCAGGAAGACCAGAACGCCGGTCGCCAGGTGCAGATGAACATGCTGCCGGTCAGTCCATGGGCCATTGACGAGTTCAAGTTTGCTCACCAGATCATCCCGTCGCTGTACCTGTCAGGTGATTTCGTCGACTATTTCCGGGTCGACGAGCGTCGGGTTGCGTTCTACCTGGCGGACGTTTCCGGTCATGGCGCCTCTTCAGCCTTCGTCACTGTGCTGCTGAAGTTCATGACCACGCGCCTGCTGTTCGAATCCAAGCGCAGCGGCACTTTGCCGGAATTCAAGCCTTCAGAGGTTCTTGGTCATATCAACCGGGGCCTGATCAGTTGTAAGCTGGGTAAACACGTCACAATGGTCGGTGGAGTCATCGACGAGGAGACAGGTTTGTTGACCTATAGCATCGGTGGTCATTTGCCGTTGCCAGTGTTGTACACACCCGACAGTGTTCGTTATCTGGAAGGGCGTGGTCTGCCGGTGGGCCTCTTCAACGAAGCCACCTACGAAGACCACGTGCTGGAGTTGCCACCGACGTTCAGCCTGACGCTGATGTCTGATGGCATTCTGGACCTTTTGCCAGAACCCACACTCAAAGAAAAAGAAGCTGCGTTGCCCCAACGGGTCAAGGCAGCGGGCGGCAGCCTGGATGGTCTGCGGCAGGTTTTTGGATTGGCCACGCTAGGGGAGATGCCGGATGATATCGCCCTGTTGGTGTTGAGCAGGAATCTTTAATGAGTACCGGTAGAATCCAGTTCGCCGAGCAGGATGGCACTTTCGTCCTCAAGTTCGTCGGTGAAGTTCGCCTGACCCTGTGTTCGGCGTTGGATGCGACTATTGAGAAAATCTTCACCGCGATGAATTTCAACGCGATCGTGATTGATTTGACCGAAACCCGCAGCATCGACAGCACCACGCTTGGCTTGTTGGCCAAGCTGTCGATCCTGTCGCGGCAAAAGGTCGGCCTGCTGCCGACCGTCGTCACCACCCACGAAGACATCACCCGTCTGTTGCAGTCCATGGGCTTCGAGCAGGTGTTCAACATCGTCGACAAGCCTGTGCCTTGTCCTGAATGCCTGGACGACCTGCCGGATCAAGACCAGTCCGAAGAGGTAGTGCGGATCAAGGTGCTTGAAGCGCACAAGATTCTCATGGGCCTGAACGATTCCAATCGTGAAGCGTTCCATGACCTGGTGAATGCGCTGGAGCGGCATTGATTCTCTGAAGTGATGTGGGCCGGACTGGCCCCTTCGTCGGAACGCCGCCCGGAGCCGGCTCGCTTGCACAGGTTCTTCGTTTAACCATTTAACCCGACAGCACCACATACCCCCTGTGGGAGCGAGCCTGCTCGCGAAGGCGTCCTTTCAAACACCACGCCTGTCAGCGGTCAGCGAGCAATCAATCGCGCAGAAAAAAGGGCGAACCTGTGAGGGTTCGCCCTTTTTGCATTCCAACGGCTCAGATCACAGCTTGGCCTGCAGCAACGCCTCAAGCTTCTCTTGGTCACGAGCAAACTGACGAATCCCTTCAGCCAGCTTCTCGGTCGCCATGGCGTCCTCGTTGGACAACCAGCGGAACTGCGCTTCATTGAGATTCAAGCGCGCTTCACCGGTATGACCCGGGGCCAGTTTGCGTTCCAGCTTGCCGGTATCCGCCGCCAGTTTGTCGATCAAGTCCGGGCTGATGGTCAAACGGTCGCAACCGGCCAACTGCTCGATCTGGCTCAAGTTACGGAAGCTGGCGCCCATTACCACGGTTTTGTAATCGTTGGCCTTGTAGTAGTTGTAGATACGTGTCACCGACTGCACGCCTGGATCATCGGCGCCGGTGTACTCGTTGCCGGTGGCTTTCTTGTACCAGTCGTAGATACGGCCCACGAACGGCGAAATCAGGAACACCCCGGCGTCTGCGCAGGCTGCGGCCTGAGCGAAGGAGAACAACAGGGTCAGGTTGGTCTGAATCCCTTCCTTCTCCAGGATCTCCGCAGCGCGGATGCCTTCCCAGGTAGAGGCGATCTTGATCAGCACGCGGTCGCGACCGATACCCGCTTTTTCATACAGCTCGATCAGACGGTGCGCACGCTTCAATACGGCGTCAGTGTCGAACGACAGGCGTGCATCCACTTCGGTGGAAATACGGCCAGGAATGACCTTGAGGATTTCCTGCCCCACCGCGACGCCAAAACGGTCGCTTGCCAGCCCGACATCGCCCTTGCAGTCGCTCACACAAGCATTCAGCAATTCGCCATATGCGGGAATGGCCGCGGCCTTGAGCAGCAGGGAAGGGTTGGTGGTAGCGTCCACCGGTTTAACGCGAGCGATCGCTTCGAAGTCGCCGGTGTCGGCAACCACGGTAGTCATTTGTTTGAGTTGTTCCAGCTTGGAAGTCATGGGCGTGCTCTGTCCTATGGGTCTGATGACATTACCCGAGCGCTGACAGCTGCTCAAGGGTGCAAACGTGTATCGGTGGCCCCAGTGGCAACAACCTGAAAACAGGTGTTTGAAAGGTGGGGCGGTGTATCCGTGAATATGATGCCAAGCGGGATCACAGGTTCAACGCATCAGACGGTTAACACCCATGCATCGGGCTTCTCTGACACCTGTATTCCGTTAGTGCTAGTAGTCATTACGTATATCCCAGGCAGTATTTTAGTCGGGTTGTTATTTATGACGTTATAAAACGTCAATGCAACTTATATAAGCCAGTCCGGAGGGTGCAAATGTTATCTGGCGAGGGGTGTTAGAATAAGTCGAATAACTCCATAGAATAGCGTGTAGTGTGATAATAGCGAGTATGTATTGACTGGAAGTCACTTCACAAAGTGAAGAGGTAGATTTTTTGGATGCGCTTGATGACTTACTTCTGGGCCACGCATTAAAAAAGTTGACCGACGTATTTGAAGAAATCGTGGAAGGGTCGACAACCTCTTCGGACAAGGCGACGGGCGTACTGGATATCAGGCGAACCAAGAGCGAAAAAAGACTTCCCGTCTGGCTGGGGCGCCTCAGAGTCAACACCCCTTATCAAGTGACTCATGTATTGATCGATCAGATGCACGCTGCTCGAAAGCTCAAACGCGACCAACGCTTCGCGGCACAAGTTGCCTTGCTTGAGGCGCTGGTGGAGGAGGGGCTGGCGATGCACATCGCGAGCTATTCTGTGGCTGTTGTAGAGAATCGCCTCAAGTGTTTTTTGGATCGTTGATTTTTACCTGTCGAGCATGTTGCTCATATCCAAAATAGCCTGCACGAGGCGAGAGGAAGTAGGTTGGAGTCAAAACTATACATTGCGCAATACGCTGGCATCACGGTGATGCTTCCGGCAGCGCTGGTTGTCGCCGGTTGGTTGTGGTGCACCGCATCAAGAAAACTCGTCCTCTTATGGCTAAGCGTGCTGTCCGTCGCCTATACCGTCGTTGGTCTCAGTAAAGTGCTTTTCAAGGGCTGGGGAATCGGCCTGGAAAGCCTGGATATCGCGGTCATCAGCGGCCATGCGATGAATGCTTGCCTGGTGTCGACCGTTGTACTGAGTTTGCTGTTGCGCCAACTGGATCAGCGCCTTCGATGGCTGGCTCTTGGTGGAGGGCTGCTGTCGACCTGGTGGTTCAGCGTCCAGTATGTAGGGCAGACGATCCATCCTCTGTCAGAAGCTATTGCCGGGGCGGTTGTGGGATCAGCAGCGGCCTGTGTATTTCTTTTCAGGCTGGAGAAAAGGCAAATCCGCAAAATGCCCCTGCCAGTTCTGGTGGTGGGGATTGCGGTCATCATGTTGAGTACGAGCATTCCAAAGTACACGGCTGAGGGGGTCTTGAACTCTGTTGCCGTGACTTTGTCGGGGGCCGAAAAAGCGTTTATGCAACCTCATTGGCGCACTTCAGGCGAGGCGACGAGGTTGTAGATCCGACTTCATTGCAAGACCTGGGGGAGGGAGCTAAGACTCACTGCTGTTTTTCTCATCAATTCGAGCCAGCAGTTCTGCAGTTTTCAACTGCATCAGCACAACATCGCCACGGCTCTCAACATTCAGCAGGATTTCGAGCTGACTTTCCGAGAGACGAATCCTGAAGCGCCATTCAGCGAATGTCAGGTTTAATCCCGAGCCACCTTTCTCTTCAGCGTCAAGTGCCTTATCGGCATACAGTGCCCAAAGATGCTCCAGGACGGCGATGGGGCTGTGGACTGCGCATCGAATCTCCCCCGAAGAAGGAAAGAGCCCGATGCGTTCCACCAACAACCTAGGTTGTGGTGAAGAAGAACTGGGACCACTTTCGTACGTCCGCAACCAGGTCATCAATCCACTATTGCCCTCGGTGAACTTCTGCCCCAAAACCATATTGCCGGAGGCAAAAGGATCCAGCGATGTATAGGCAGCGTCGATTGGTGATCTGGATGCGTTCATGGTGGTCCGCCTTGCAAAGGGTTACGGCCGCTTGGAAACGCGGCACCCAAGAGCTGAAAAGTAACGTTTACAAGCCGTTCTTATACAAATTTTCGTAACAGAAATTGGTTGCGTCGATGTAGCCTTCCGCTCCGCCGCAGTCGAAACGATGACCTTCGAATTTATAAGCCAGTACACAACCATTCTGTGCCTGCTTCATCAACGCATCAGTGATCTGGATTTCACCGCCCTTGCCGGGTTCGGTATCGGCGATCAAGTCAAAGATATCGGCCGTCAGGATATAGCGGCCAATAATCGCTAGATTGGACGGCGCATCCTCCGGTTTAGGCTTTTCAACCATGCTGTTGACCCGATAAATGCCTTCGCGAATCTGCTCGCCAGCGATGATTCCGTACTTGTGCGTTTGATCGTTGGGCACTTCCTGAATCGCCACGATCGAGCAACGGAACTGCTTGTAGAGCGCGATCATCTGGGACAGCACGCCATCACCTTCCAGGTTCAGACACAAGTCGTCAGCCAGAACCACGGCAAAGGGCTCGTCACCGATCAACGGACGACCAGAGAGAATGGCGTGCCCCAGCCCCTTCATCTCCACCTGACGGGTGTAAGAGAACGTGCACGTCTCCATCAGCTCGCGAGTACCCGACAAAAACTTCTCTTTATCACTGCCGCGAATCTGATGTTCCAGCTCGTAGCTGATATCGAAGTGATCTTCTAAAGCGCGTTTACCACGACCAGTAACGATAGCCATATGCTGGAGGCCCGCGTCACGCGCTTCCTCTACGCCGTATTGGATCAGCGGCTTATTCACTACCGGCAGCATTTCCTTGGGCATGGCCTTTGTGGCGGGCAGAAAACGAGTGCCATAGCCGGCGGCGGGGAATAGGCATTTACGGATCATGTAGGGGTCCTGTTAACTATGCGATAGAAAAACAAATAACAACATTGCTTTATTGCGTTGCTATCAATGAGGGTGGCGAAACAAATACCATAACTTATGTTAGGGTGCATATAAAGAATGAGGAATGTTAGGTTTTGTCTAGGCAAAAACTAAAGAGTGTTATTTTTCTGCATTTGTTTGATCGGCGCGCTCAATCTGGCTCATTCCGAACTTGGGATTCTCGACCTCTGATTTCTACCCGTTGATTAGACCTTTCAAAGAAGTGGCGGGGAAGTCAGGTAATCTAGGGAAAATAGCAGATAGCTGATTATCGGAAAGTTTTAAGCCGCCTTGGCAAATGTGCGAGAGTACGTGTCGGAAGTCAGTGGTAATGGCAACATCCCGTTGTTGAAAAAGTACATCATCTGAAAGGCCGGGCCATTCACCGTAAATTTTACCTCCTCCAACATTCCCTCCAAGAACCATCATCACATTTCCATGGCCATGATCTGTACCACCCGTGCTATTTTCTTTGGCTGTTCTACCGAACTCTGACATGACGACTACAGTAGTAGATTTCCAATTGTCACCAAGCAGTTTTGGAAGGAGCGAAAGTCCGTAACTTAGCTGAGAAAGGTTGGTCGCAAGAACCCCCTTGGCACCACCTTGGTCAACGTGCGTATCCCAGCCGCTTAGCTGCATAAAAGCAAACTGAAAATCTGGCTGAGTGTTGATTAAAGAGCTGAGTAAATGAACGTCTCTGGAGAAAAGCGTAGGAGGTGCTGCGCCATTGTTTGCCATCAATGCCTCCTTGTCTAGCTCAGGTGTATTGATGGACTTAATTATTTCTTCGCGAAATTTCAAGCCCTGGATATAGTCATGATGTAGTGAGGGATTCTGCGAATAAAGTGATGCCAAGGAGTTTCGAAAGTCTGTTCTGTCAACGGGTAAACGAGTTCCGTAATTGTCTTGAGAGTTAATGACGGCGATAGGCTTTTTTCCCGACAAAATCTGGGGGACCGTTGCACCAAAACTGACAGCATTCATTTCATCCAAATCAATACTGTTTTCTACAGCAAGGCGATTCATCCAACCGTCGACTGAGCGCTCGGCATCTGGAATGCCACACTCCATATTAAATTGTGCTGAAAAGTGCGAGCGGGTTTCGCTTGGGCACCCTGACGCAGGAATAAATGCGAGTTGCCCTGAATGCCAAAGAGGAACCAGCGATGAAAGCGCTGGGTGAAGGCCGAATGCACTATTTAATTTATGCATTCCGCCGTCCATTCCCGATAAAGCAATCGCTGTCTTTTCTCGTAGTCGGTAGTAGTTTCTTTCAGCGTGAGGGATCAATATGCTTAATCCGTCTACAGCACCACGGAGCATTACGACAACCAGGCGTGCTTTTGAATCTGACGAACCGGATGGAAGAGCTGCAAACGACGAGTTGAATAAACTATAGGATCCGACGGCACCGAAAAGCTTACAAAAACCCCTGCGATTCATTATGCAATCCTCGGATTTTATTATCGATACATGAAATCAGGACTACTGAGAATCAAAGCGGAATGAACATCTTGGGGAGCCCGCTTGACGTTTGCTATTGTTCCCGGTGATATCCCTGAGCCGATAGTTGAAAGCAAGTTTTGGGCATTGGGTTGAGGATTGCCACCTTCTGGATTCCGCCCCCAGAGTGACATCCAGCCTGCTGCCAATTTGTAGGAAAAGTTTGCTCGATTCATCAAGACATCTGGAGATAACCACGCACTCTCCACATTTTTATAGCCATCCGGTGCCGGCCATGCAAAGAGCCCATTTCCCGATTGTTTAAGCCAACTCTGCAATAGCCTGGAGTCTTGAATTGGAGGTAGCCCTGCAACCCTCAAACTGGAGAGCATATAGTTAAACGGTGTCTTGAATTTCGCCTTGTAATTCTCCGGAGACCAAAATTCATCGCTCTTAAAAATCACTATAAGGAGCTCTTTAATATCTCCGTCGCTTTCAATATACCGCTGAGCCACCTTGTTAACGAGTAACTGAGGTGGCGCGTCATTGACGAAAAGCTCAACGAGCTCATGAGCAATATGTTGTGCAGTTTTTGGGCTCTGGGCGAGTTTTAACAGAGCTTGTTCGCCTTCGCTATAACCACCGCCGGCAGGAAATGAAATACCCAAAAACTGCTTTTCGTTGGGATCGTGATGCTTTGAATCAAACAGAAAATTTCCTGCATTTGGAGCGTTGGGATCGGCGATGTAGGTCCAGCCAGACAATAATCTCGCTAATGCCTTGATGTCCGCTTGGCTATACCCACCATTAACCCCCAAGGTATGGAGTTCCATTACCTCTCTGGCGTAATTTTCATTGACACCTTTTTTGCCGGTGGGCGCGTACCTGTTTCGCCAATTATCCAAATAGTAAAGCATCGCCATTTGTTTGGCATTTGCAAGAAGTAAATCCTTAAATTTACCAAGCGCATAGGGCCGGATGGCATCGTTTTCGTAAGCACCAAGAATAGCGCCATTCGTGGGGGTTTTACTTTCCCAGATATTAAAGTGGTTATACCAAAAATCTACCATTACTTCTTGAAGTTGCGCAGGGCTGTAAAGAGCTCTGAGTATTCTTGCGTCTCGAACCTGATTCACGAAATTCGTTCTGTCTCGAATAAAGGCCTTGCGCGCAGTAGTATCAGTTTGAATCGCTTTGAAAGCCTGGGAGCTGTACTTTCTGTATATTGTTGTCTGGTCCAAATTGATAGCGTCGATCCTGGATAGCCGCTCACTGAGCCAGTCAGGGTTTTTTATACCTTCGGGATTTAGTTGTTGAAGGATGTACTGCTCTAAACCAATGGCTGAAACATTCTGAATGTCTTCTGGTGATGGGCCGTAGCCCAATCTTTCTAATACGTGTACTGCTTTCTGATCCGACGACAAGCTCGGGGGCGCATTGGATGCGTGAGCTGAGTACTGGGAAACAATGAAAGTAACGATTACTCCGCATCTTGATAGTGAATTCATATATTCGGCGCTCCCGAAATTTATGTGGGCGATCGCAAGAAACTCTGTCAAGGATAAATAATATGGAGGCGTGCGTTACAGATCTTTGCTATCAGTGCGATCTTGGGTGTTCTGGGAGACGGTTGAGTCTGGTGTGCTCAATGAACTGGAAAATTGACTATATCTGTTCCACTGTCGGTGCAGTTGTTGGAGTTGGCTGGGTCATTTTTTGATTAATAAAGTTTCTTAGATCGTTACGAAAATTCTGGCTGGAAAATTTTTCTGCGTTTGCTCTGATTAGCGAGGGGGAGAAAATGAAGGATTTCTCAAAGTTTTCGACAGCCTGCTGAATTGCCTCCACGGTCTGGGTAGGAAAGAAGATGCCAGTCTCACCGTCAATTACAGTTTCCAGTGCTCCACCTTTTGAAAAGGCGATTACCGGCGTACCGCAGGCCTGCGCTTCTACGGGAATAATTCCAAAATCTTCCTCTGCGGCGAAAACAAAAGCGCGCGCACGCTCCATATAGCTTCTCAATACCGAGAATTCCTGATACCCCAATATTTCAATATTCGGCGCTGCGTTCTCCTTGATTTTATTAAATTGAGGTCCATCGCCAATGACGACAAGTTTTCGATCTGGCATTTGTTTGAACGCCTCTACGATCAAGTCGATTTTTTTGTAAGGTACCAGGCGCGAAGCGGTTAGATAGAAGTCTTCTTTTTTCTCGATCAAATCAAAGTTTTCAATTGCAACTGACGGATGAATGACAGTCGACTTGCGGCGATATATTTTCCATATCCTTCTGGAAATGAAATCGCTATTGCAAATAAAGTGGTCAACTCCATTTGAGGTGCGATGATCCCAAATACGGATGCGGTGTAACAGCGTACGAGTCAGCCAACCCTTTATGCCCGTTTTTAACCCGGCATCTCTTAGATACTGAGCTTGCATATCCCACGCATAACGGATTGGAGAATGGCAGTAACAAATATGCAGTTGATCCGGTCCCGTAATGACTCCTTTAGCGACCGCATGGCTACTACTGATGATAAGGTTGTAATCAGATAGATCAAATTGCTCGATCGCAAGAGGCATCAGAGGCAGGTAGGATCGATAGTTTTTCTTGGCAAACGGTAATTTTTGAATAAATGAAGTCGTAGTTTTTTTATTAAATATCTCTGTGCGTTGTTCTGTTGTCAAAAAATCAACCACAGTGTAGATGTCAGCGTCTGGGTAAACCGAAAGTATTTCTTTCAATACTTTTTCGGCGCCACCTAAAGTTACCAGCCAATCATGAATAATGGCTACTTTCATATGTAAGTCTCTTTGTGAAAATTAAATAATTCTGTTATTCAAGAAATTGCGCTTGATAGCTTCTTCATAGTGTTGAGAAAGTTATTTCTCGCGTTCTGAATTACAGTGGCATTGTAAGTTCTGGCAATTGCCAGATTTCTGGAAGACTGAGCATGCAGGAGTTCGGGAGAGGATAGGAACTCTACAATTCTACGAGCCAGAAGATCTTCATCATCCGGAGGCACAAGCGCAATTTCATCCAGCAATTCAGGCGTTCCTCCGACGCGCGTTGCAATCGCTGGCAAACCTCTGGCCATAGCCTCAAGCAACGCCCTGGGCAATCCTTCCTGGCGTGATGGCAAGACGAATAAATCCGCAGTGTCCAGTATGTTCCTGATAGGCTCCCCGGAAGACATTTTGCCTGTAAACGTAACATAGTCTTCCAAGTTCAGGTCTTTACACATCTTCCTATAGAGTGGCTCATTGTTGCCATATCCAATAATCGTGAGCTTTGCTTTTATGCCTTTCGTGTGAATAATCGCTAACGAGTTTAATAACGTATCATGCCCTTTCATTTTTCCCTGCATGTTGCCTGTTAAGACAATGTGCGGGGCGGATGTTTTGAGAACATCCATTTTCTTGGCGTTTAAAGCGTAGGCTTCCTCGAAGAGGTCTATCGACGTGAATGAATACGATGTAGCGGATGTGGCGGGTGGGTACCTCAGTTGTAGAGCATTCCTTGTAACATAAGCCGTCGCCACAGCCTTTCGACATTGCCATTTAACCAAGCCAACAAAAAATTTTTGGAAGATACTACTAAGGGGATGATTGTTTAAGGCTTTGGCGCTATAGGAATCAAATGGGTCTGCGCAGACCTCGATGCAAAAAGGGATTCTTTTTAGCCAGAGCACAAAAGCGTAGATGCTGGGAACATTTGCAGGTACCCGCAGTAGATAAGCACTACCTGGAGAAGTTGTGGAAAAGACAGTTTTCAAAATTGTAGGCAGGCTCTTGATTAACCCTATTGGTCCATGTCCCCCAGGAAGTTTTAAGAAGCTAACATTGGGGCCATCAACAGGTAGGGCGGTCGGGTCTTGCTTTTCAAAAAGTCGCCCAACAATAATAACTTGAGAAAAAACTGAAAGGTAACGTCGGCCGTAGGATTCATAATGTAGTAGATTGGAGGCCGGGCGACCGTTAGTTGTTGTGAAAACCCCATCCCTGATGAGATAAATCTTCATGCCTCATACCTTTTTACAATTTCACTTATATTGTCGAATGAAATTTTTTTCAACTTGTTCAGATGTGTTTCATCTATACCTGATTGTAAAATGCTTTCGATTGCATCAAATGCTACGGATGCGGTGGGCAATTGTTCAAAACACCAGGACTCTCGCCCCATCATTTTTGCAAACGACTTCACTTTCGCATCCCAGCCCAACTGTACTGTCGGGATGAGTAAGGAGTTTGCAATGATGTTCGCATGAAGGCGGTGGGAGATTACTGCGTGAAATCTATTGATATTTTTGACAAGATCTACTGGCTTGAGTGGTGTAGCGCTCAACTCTACTTTTGAGGCATATCCCTTCTGTGCGAGGTTTGAGTAGACCTCTTGGCAGAATGAAACATCCTCCACAGAACCATTAGAAAATAAGATAGGGCTTTTGCCTGCTTCCACAAGTTTTATAGCTAAGTCAGTCCAGAATTTCAGTGTCAGGTCAGTAGGTATTTTTTTATTTTTTTCGATGTGAGCTGAAAGCTCTATTGGGTGCGCAATGCCCAAACCGATATTTTCAGAGTTGTCTCGTGCTCGTTCATTTTCAAGGCTGTAGCACTCTCTTGTCCATAATGCAGGATCGACAGTAAGGGCTACACTCTTAGAGTCGTTGACGAGCGTCTGCATCGCTTTTTGACTTTCCTGATCTCTAACACTCAGATGAATCCACTTGTCGGAGCTAAAAGATGAGTTATACAGGCGCCTTCCCAAAAAAGACATTTTGGAAGAAACACCAATTGCATTTGTCGCCAGTTTTGCGTTTATTGACTTGGTTTTACTAATAAGATGGTGAAATTTCAATGGGAAATTTAGCGCCAGGTCGCTAACAAGCTGTCCACCGCCAAAGAGCAATAGAAAACTCTCCTCAGGCGCGTTTTTAGACCATGCGGCATCCAGGCGTTTTTTCATAAACAGATGCCAGGCTACAAATGTCATGAGTGGTTGCAGGATGTGGGGGATGAAAAAGAAGATCTTTTTAGTGATTTTTATATCTTGCTTTGCGCTGGAGCGGTACTCGACTCGACCAGCGATATCTATATGGTTGATAGATGCTCCCGGACTGGCCCTTTTTACTAAGTACTCAGTGCAGTCCGATATTACTCCGTCTCCTAGATTGTCACTGAATTTTGCGGTGCATATAAGGAAATTTTTGGGGGGGGTATTGAGCATCGTTTGCGTCCATGTACGAATTTAAGCATAAAAGGGCTTATGTAGGATCAGGCTCTTGTCCTGGGTATCCTAGCTGACGTGCGCGCTTAAAATTAATCAGCAGTCAAAGTGGTAGCGAGTTCTATCCAACATGGCCCAGAGGAGCAGGCAGGCTGATAGAGGAGGGAGCGTTATTGTTTTTCCTTATTTTCAGGCATAAAGTTATAAGGATTAACGGTATTGTCAAATAGCGAACAAGCTGCATTAAAAGCACATTCATGTCGGTGCCAATCATTAGCAGGGGTATCAAACATGTCACAGGGATTAACAGCAATCTAATATCGCGATCAGGTAAGTGCTTTATCAGGCTTCTGATTTTTCCGACAAACAGGCCTAGCGCTGCATAAAATATAAAAATGCCGGGAATGCCAAAGTTAACGAGTGACTCGCCAAACTGCCCAAGTACAAGCGTGGTCTGCCTGGCTTCACCGCGTTGATAACTGCCGCGACCGTGAATAAGTTCTGTTTTTTCTTTAGTTATTTGGTCTGGTATATAAGGCAAAATTGATTTTGGTATGCTTGAAATGATACTAACCAAATAGGTCCTGCCAAAGGACAGGGGTTGTTCGCCCGATACGATTTTTTTAAGAGCTAAGGTTTGCATATCCATTCGCCCTAGGTCTCTCACTACCAGGTATTGGTCGACGTTTTGACGACTGCTGTGGAAACTTTGACGGGCACTGGTGTCCACAATGGCACTCAGTCCATCCGCACCTGCGATTTTGTACCAATAATAGGAGGTTGCAAACGCTAGCGAAAAAGCAACACCCACCAATAACATTTTAACTGGTAGTTTCCTGATCCAGAAATGGTACATGCCTGCCGCAAATACCAAGGAAAATAGAGTGCTGCTCCTGCTGCCCCGTAACCCTCCAAATAGAATGAAGGTTATCAACAAGCCAGTCATAATCATTGCAAAGCAGTAGTTACTCTTTGCCCATTTTTTATCTTTTATGCAATATATTACAAACATGGCTATAAGAAATTTAAAGCTCTCGGCGACAAGCATAAGCATGCCCATGCCGGCGAAAGGATCTTCGTCCTCAATTCCCGCGGCTTGTCTTGCGGTAAACGTAGCAATAAATCCGAGAATGCCGCCAAAACTTGCATATATGTAGAGTTGACAAATAGCGCATATTGCTAGAAGCGCTAAAGATAAAAATATAAATCTTTTATGATTGAATGTAGCTGGTGTTACGTATGTCGGGCTATTGCGTTTTATTTTTACTCGCGAGAAAAACTTATAAGTTAGAGCGCCGAACAGGTTTAACACAGACCAAAACGAAATCCAGTTCGAATCGCTAGTCAGGGCTGGTAAATATGGCCAGAAGTCCCACGAGACTTGGGAAACCGGGCTGATAAGGAAATACATCAGGCCTGCTAGACCAAGAATGGCGCCAGGGTCAAAACTATCCAACCGCGCACGAGCCCAGTCGACGGTATCCTTGAGGAACACAGAGGATGTTAATACGCCCACAGCCAAGGGGATTCCGATGGCTGATTCGCCGAATATAATTATCAGTATGAAAGCGACACTTGCACAGCAAATGAACGATATGGTTGAGGAAGATATTCTGTTCATTTGGTTTGTTCGGAAAGTTGTTGTGAGGTTTTCGGGGATTCAGATTTAAGAGCGGTTATCAGCGTTATGATATATCCCGATAATGCTACGCTATTTGCAAATAATGTAGCGGCTACGACACCTTGCAAGCCATACAGCGGAATCAAAATAAACGATGCAATCAACGCTGATAAAGATGCCAGTGCTTGTACGGTAACCAGAGATATATTACGTTTCGTAGAAGAGATGGCGTATCCCAGTAAGCTGGTAAGGTATTGAACTGGTGAGATAGCGAACATCAAGGTTAGTAAATATGCATTGCTGGATACTTCGCTGCCGAAAGCCAAGTCTAAAAAATAGTCGGCGAAGAAAAATGACCCCAGCGTACCGAAAGCACTCAAGAGTAGTACAACAAGCGAAGCTTTGATTGTCAGGGTTAGGAATGCTTTAGTGTCTTTCTGGCTAAATTGTACTGCAAGCTTTGGAAGAATGGCCTGTCCGGTAGAGTTGATAACCAGACTTCCGGTTTGCACTATAAAGGCCATGATGGAGTATATGCCAATTGCATGCATGCCATCAGATTGGCCGATAAAAATTCGTGGGATTCCGATGCTCAGGTTTATAAGTAGTGCGGAGATACCTAGTGGCAGACCTGCATACACAAGTGGCATGAGATCTGCGTATCGAGTATGTTCAGTATTACCAGTGCTAGTGATGTTTCGGCTTGTCCATTTTTTATCATAAAATATGCAAACTACCCACCAGGTAATCGTGTAGCAAATAACGCCTGTGATTATACTTCCTGAATAATAGGTTCCCGCTGCAAGACTTGCAGCACCCAGGATGCCTCTGATGGCCAGCGAAATCGCAACGATGCGGTGCTTGTATTGCTTTTGCAGGACGCCATAAAACAGTTCGGATTGGTTTTCCGCGGATTTTGAGAAGGCTACCAGGATGACGACAATGATGAGTTCTGTTGTTGATGACATGACTGCAGCGATAGCAACGCAGAGACTGGCACCAACGGCACTACAGAGCCGACGAAGTTTTTGATACTGACTAAGCGAGTATGAGTTCTGCGTGTCGGTAATGATCTGAGTGCGCAGACCTATATTGGACAGTAACATAATGGGAGCAGTTATCGCCAAAGCAAAGCTGAACATTCCAACCGCTTCGACATTAACCAGCCTTGCCAGAATAGCCAAGATCACGGCTTGGCTAATGGCATAGATACCATTTCCCATCATCATCCACGCTGCACTGTGCTTAATCATTGTTCCCTCAATTTTCGGTTTACCGCGCCTGACGTGCTTTTACTATCTATGAAAGACAGTGTTAGCAGTAAGGCTTTTGTCTAAAAAGGAACCAGCACCGATGACGCAATGCTCACCAACGTTAATCGGTCCGACAATGACGCTATTGGGGTAAATGATTGTGTTATTACCAATTTCGGGGTAGCCGTTTTTTGAGCCAATGGTGCTGTTCTGGTATATTGTAATGTTGCCATGCAAAACAGCATTGTCTCCAATTACTATTCCAACCGGGTGGGGAAGTCTCAAGGCAGGACCAATAATGGCGGTTGAACTGATATCGATTGAGTGCTTCGAGATCAGCAAGTTTCTGATAATGGCACTGAATACCTTGTTTTTGCTGCGTACTAATCGTGTTAGCACGCATGCGTGAATACTTGGATTGAAAAATGATTTAATAAGACTTTTTAAACTAATTGTACTATAGACTGCAATGATGTCGGATTTTATCAGGCTCCTAGTTTTCATTGTTGCTACTCTTTTCTTCGGTGCTATATTTCAAGTACCAATCAGCAAATTTTGCCATTCCAGTTTCTATTGTTGTTGAAGGTTTGAAACCTACATCCTTGATCAAGTCGTCTACATCAGCATAAGTACGAGGTACATCTCCAGGTTGCATTGGAAGTTCTTTTTTTATCGCTTTTTTTCCCAGCGCGTTCTCAATAGAGGAAATGAACTTCTCCAAGGTAATCGGATTGTTATTTCCTATGTTGTATATTTTGTATCTGGCAGTGGATTGTGTTTTGGTATTAGGTTGCGCGGCCGGAATTTTATCCATGACCTTAACGATGCCGTTGACGATGTCGTCTATATAGGTGAAATCACGCTCCATTTTACCTTTATTAAATACTTTAATTGGCTCGCCCATGCAGATTGCTTTGCTGAAGGAGAAATATGCCATGTCTGGTCTACCCCATGGACCATATACGGTGAAGAAGCGTAAACCAGTTGTCGGTATATCGAAAAGGTGGCTATAGGAATGCGCCATTATTTCATTTGATTTCTTTGTGGCGGCATACAAACTAATGGGGTTGTCTGTGTAATCAGTAGTTGAAAACGGAATTTTGTTGTTCATTCCGTAAACAGAGCTGGATGAGGCATAGACTAAGTGTGGTGTATTTTGTGCTCTGCATGCTTCAAGGATATTTATAAAGCCCACAATGTTCGAGTCAATATAGGCTTTTGGGTTTTCTATCGAGTAACGCACTCCCGCTTGAGCTGCAAGATGTATAACTCGATCAAAATTATTATTTGCAAATAATGAGTTGATGGCCGGCGAGTCCACCAGGTCCATTAGTTCAAATTTGAAATTATTGCTTTTTTCAAGCGTTTCGCAGTGCTGTTGTAAGTCAACGAGCCTGTCTTTTTTCAGTTGTGGGTCGTAATAGTCATTGAGGTTGTCAATACCATAGACCACGTGGTTCTGAGCAATCAGTTCTTTCGTAACATGATACCCAATGAAGCCGGCGACACCGGTTACTAGAATTTTCATCAAGCTCGCCCTACGGAATAGTAAGTCAATTCTTTGTTTTTCATTGCTTTAGGGTCGAATAAGTTACGGCCATCAAAAATAACCGGGTTTTTCAATTGAGATTTGATCATGTCAAAATCGGGAGCCCGGAAGTTTTGCCATTCAGTAACGATAATCAGCGCATCTGATTGCTTTAAAGCACTTTCCTTGGTGCCACAAAGTGTCAAGCTATCAACATCACCATAAATCCGTTGTGTTTCTTCCATTGCTTCGGGATCAAAAGCCTGGATCTTTGCGCCCGCAGCCCAGAGTGCTTCCATAATCACTCGGCTCGGTGCTTCACGCATATCATCGGTGTTGGGTTTGAAACTCAGCCCCCACAAGGCAAATGTTTTGCCATACAGATCACCTTTGAAATGCTTATGAATTTTCGAGAATAGAGTGGTTTTCTGTTCGTTGTTTCTATTTTCAACAGCTTTCAAAACCTTTGCGTCGTAGTCAATAGATGTGGCTGTCTTTATCAAAGCCTGAACATCTTTTGGAAAGCAGGAGCCACCATAGCCTACGCCTGGGTAAATGAAGTGATATCCAATTCGTGGATCCGCGCCAATACCTTTGCGGACCATTTCGACATCAGCCCCGAGCATTTCAGCCAAGTTCGCAATTTCGTTCATGAAACTGATTTTCGTTGCAAGCATGCAGTTTGCCGCATACTTTGTCAGTTCTGCGCTACGCACATCCATTACTATTATTTTTTCATGGTTGCGGTTGAAGGGGGCATAAAGCTCGCGCATTAGCTCTTCGGATTTTTCGCTTTCTGTTCCGATAATAATACGGTCAGGGCGCATGCAATCATTTACTGCCGAACCTTCTTTTAGAAATTCCGGATTGGAGATTACATCATATGAAATTTTCACGTCGCGCCGAGCGAGCACTTCCGAGATTCGGTCACTTACGCGTTGTGCAGTGCCTACGGGGACTGTGGATTTATCTACTATGATGCGGTGTTCAACCATGTTCTCGGCAATGGTTTCGGCTACAGCGAGCACATGTTTCAAATCTGCCGATCCATCCTCGTCGGGAGGCGTGCCAACCGCGATGAACTGAATGGTTCCGTGACTTACCCCGAGTGCGGCATCCGTCGAAAATTGGAGGGTACCCGCGTTGAAATTCTTCTTAACTAATTCTTCTAGTCCTGGCTCGAATATTGGGATGATTCCTTGTTTTAAACGTTCAATTTTCTTTGCGTCAACATCAATGCATATGACGTTGTGTCCGGCGTCGGCGAGAACGGCTCCCTGTACTAGTCCGACGTAACCGGTGCCAAAAACAGTAACTTTCATATTATTCACCGTAAGGGGATAAGATTGAGATTTATCAGGCCACAAGCCTTGCGTGGAATACTGTTGTACACCAGAGAATCAAATGGCAGGCGTGGTTCGCCGTACGCCGATTTGGCGTAGCGGCGATTAATGTTTTGTGAGGGATAAGTCAGGTGAAACTGAATTTATTTTTTGTCAGTTACATAGGAATATTGATAGTAGCCATACGAGTTGTAACCAGTTTTTGATGTCGCTCGTTTTTCTACATAGTTAAGAATCGCACCCTTTAAGACGACTCCATTTTGTGCGAATCGCCGGATGGTAAGTTTTATTTCGCCGACCGGATTCATCCCAAATCGTGTAACAATCATCGACGTTCCTGAGTGGCGCCCGACGATAGCGGCGTCCGTCACCGCCAAGATGGGTGGCGTGTCGAGAATGACAAGATCGAATTGTTCACTGGCTTCTTCAAGGAAGTTGGTGAAGTTCTTGTGCATCAGGAGCTCTGCGGGATTCGGTGGGGTTTGCCCGCGGCTAATCAAGAACAGGTTTGGCACTTCGGTCTCATGAAGCGCACTGTTTAAACTGCAACGCGAGGTAAGAATATCGGATAGACCTTTTTCCGCTGGTTTGCCGAAGGACTTGTGGAGATATCCCTTGCGCATATCAACATCAACAATCAACACACGTTTCCCAGACTGTGCGATCAGGGCGGCGAGGTTGGAGGAGACAAAAGTTTTGCCCACAGACGGACTGGGGCCAGAGATCATAAGACGGTTATTTTTGGCCTCCAGCATGGCGAAGTGCAGACTGGTGCGCAGGCTTCGGACCGCCTCAACCGCCAGATCCGTGGGCTGACTTATAGCAAGTATCTGAGCGAATTCTGCCTTTGTCTTTTTAGAGCTGGTCTCTGCTGATTTTTGTAACGTGCTGAAGGGAACAGACGCGTATACAGGCAATCCCAACTGCTCAATCATTTCCGCACTCTCAATCCCTCGGTTGATTGCCCGGCGAAGCATTACGAATATAATCGAAAGGAACCCGCCCAATAGAGTCGCCATGAGTACTACAAGAGCTTTTTTGGGGCGGACAGGCTCTCTCAGATCAACATCTGCATCGTCTACTATATGTACGTTGCCTACGGAGCCGGCACGAACAATATCTAGCTCTTGGGATCGGTTCAGTAATTGGGTATATATTTCCGTACTGACTTGTACATCTCGAGTGAGACTCAACAACTCTTGTTGGGTTGCGGGAAGGCTTTCGACTCTCTTGGAAAGCCCGCTTTGTTTGCTGCTCAACTCATCAATTTTTGAAAGTAACGCTCTATAAGCAGGGTGTTGGGCAGTGAACTTTCTGTCCATCTCCGCTTGTTGAAGCTTCAGTTCCGAAATACTTGTATCAAGCGCAACGATCTGGTCCAGGATGGCTTTGGTTTCCAGACTGATATCAATGGATTTGCTGCGAGTCTGATATTTATTGAGCGCGTCTTCCGCTTCCTCTAGATCTTTACGTACCTGAGGTAGCTGTTGTTTTAGAAAATCAAGACTGGCTGCAGCTTCCGCGGAAGTACGTTCGACATTCTGACGCACATACAGCCGTGCGATCTCGTTCAATGTTTTGACTGCTTTTTTCGGGTCGGTACTTTCCAGGGCTAGCCCTAAAATGCCTGAGTCTTTGCCGCGCTCGCTCACATCTAGAGCTTCCTGATAGTCTTTAATACTGTTCAGGCGCGGTTCACGCATTACAGAGAAAGTAGCACCCGGGTTAGCACGCAACTCAGAAACCAGGATTTCGATCCCATTGCTTTCTGTTTTGGTTCCAACGTGTCCACTCACCAGAAGATTACCGTCCTCATCAAATAGATCGTAGTTACCTTTCTCTTTTGATGTCAGTGTAAGTTCTTCTCCAAGCAAGCGCGGGGGCACATCGAGCTTAAAAACTGTTAGCGATTCTCCCCCCCAATTATATCCATTCATACCAAACCAAGGTTTGGCGATAGAATCGGGGGTGTCTCCCGTATATTTTTTTGCAATGAATCTGCCAAAAACAGGGAAGTAGTTAGGTTCACTCAGGATGTCTAGTTTTAAGTTGTCGATTGCTTTTCCCAGAACGGATCGGGATTTGATAAGTTCAATCTCGGTTCCGGAAGGTGACTCTCCACCCAAGAGGCTGCTCATATCATTGAACCCGAGCACATCATTTTTCTTGGGTTCTACCTGGATGATGGCATTTGCCCTGAAAACAGGCGCGGCCAATATTGCATAGGCTAATCCGCCAATCATAAATACACTGGTGATTCCAGCGATAACGAATTTGTAGTCTATCAGGGTGCCTAACAAATCAAGCAAATCAATTTCTTCGCTTTCATTTTGGGTAACGGTATTTATTGGCGGCTGCTGCATGTATGGACTTCTATATGATATTGGTATGGGAAGGAGGACTTCACGGAGTTAATCGTGTGGCCCACGCTTGTACCGCCTCTTTTATCAAGGCATGTGCATGTTCAAATGCAGCCCGTCCCTGGCGATAGGGGTCTGGTATCTCACGTTCATCTTGCCATTTGCCCAGCAGAAAGACCTTTCCGCGAGCTTCGGAAGACAGTTGGAGTACACTGGATAACTGACGTTTTTCCATAACCAGCACAAGATCTGCATCCCCTAACATCGCAGGGGTTAATTGACGCGCTTTATGGACCGGAGGCGTTTTACCGTGTTGCGCCAACACAGCTAACGCAGTTGATTCAAGAGGGTGGTCGACCAGCGCGCCTAAACCGGCAGAACTGATTTTTATATCAGTTTCCTCTAAAAGCTGCGCAAACATTATTTCAGCCATGGGGCTTCGACAAATATTGCCGGTGCAGACGATCAAAATACTTTTAAACAAGGCAGCTTTCGCCTCTCATCCTGGATGGTTATCGGATCGGGTACGCTTAGATGTCGGGTGTGTTCTAAAAACCTTAGATAGATACGCAATCGTGTGAAAGCTAAGCTCTGCCGTACTTATCTTCAAAGCGGACAATGTCGTCCTCCCCAAGATATGAGCCGGACTGTACCTCAATTAACTCGAGCGGAATCACACCTGGATTTTCTAAGGCATGAATTTGGCCGATAGGGATATAGGTTGATTCGTTTTCGGCGACGAGGTAAGTTTTTTCACCGTTTGTAACCTTCGCGGTGCCACTCACAACAATCCAATGTTCTGCCCGATGATGATGCATCTGAACTGAGAGTTTTGCGCCAGGTTGTACGGTAATGCGTTTTACCTGGTAGCGAGGGCCGTTATCTATAGAGTCGTACATTCCCCATGGACGATAAACTTCTCGATGATTAATGTGTTCATGCCGTCCTGAGTGTTTCAGTTGTTCAACCAGTTTTTTGATGTCCTGCTCGTGCGATTTGTGAGCCACCAACACTGCGTCTTTCGTTTCTACGATGACGAGATCCTGAATGCCTAACGTTGCTACCAGGCGATTACTGGCATGGATGTAGGTATTCAGTGTTCCTTCCATCAATACGTCCCCTTTACGGGTATTGCCTGCCTCATCCTTGGTTGAAACCTTCGACAAAGCGTTCCAGGAGCCCACATCACTCCAACCTGCATCCAATGGGACCAGTACGGCCTCGGTGGTATTTTCCATTACGGCATAATCAATGGATTCATCGGCGCAGTTTGCAAAGATTTCACTATCTACACGAGTGAAATACATATCTTTGGAACCGCGGCTCAGTGCGGATTGGCAGATGGATAAAATTTCAGGACGGTACTTTGCCAGTTCCTCAAGATAACGGCTGGCCTTGAACATAAACATTCCGCTGTTCCAAAGATACCGTTGGCTTTCGATGTAATTTTTGGCGGTGGTCGCGTCCGGCTTTTCAATGAAACGTTTTACTCGATACCCTTTTTCACCAATTTTTTCGCCTATTTCGAGATAACCGTATCCCGTTTCTGGTGTTTTAGGCACCACGCCGAAAGTTACAAGCTTGCCTTCTTCAGCCAGTGGGATAGCTGCCTTCACACTTGCATGGAACTCTGTAATGTCTTCGATCAGGTGGTCCGCTGCAAGTACCAATAAGATGGGGTCGGTGTTCGTAGCGACAGCTTGTATGGCCGCAATCGCTATTGCAGGGGCTGTGTTCCGTCCAACAGGTTCAAGCAAAATGCGAAAGTCTTCTATCCCGAGTTTGAGCAGTTGTTCTGCTGCCAGGAAACGATGTGCTTCATTGCAGATGAGCTGTGGTGCTTGCAGGTCTAATCCGTCAAGTCGTTGGATAGTCGCTTGCAGCATCGAGAATGTTTCATTGGCCAAAGGAAGAAATTGTTTTGGGCGCAGTTGACGAGAGAGGGGCCATAAGCGAGATCCTGTCCCGCCGGATAAAATAATAGGAATCATATCGCTACTCTGCTGAAGTGAGTCATGGTTTGAGTCGGCGCAATCGGCGCAATCGGCGCAGTCACTTAGGTCGCGCTTGGGTATAGGTGGGGCGCGGGCATATGAATAAATTCAAAAAAAGGAATGCTACCGCCCCAGGATCTAGAGTATTAATCCTGAAAACTCTCTGGAGCTGTCGGGTGCTCCAAGCTATTAATCCGATGTTATAGGAAACCCCTACGTCTATTCGGGGCTTCAGTTTCTAACGACGGTTGTTAAAATTACTGCTCACAATGTTATCTTTGCTTTTAACTTGTGTGGCCAAAGATTTTACGTGCCCGGAGGCATTTGTCATGCTCTTTGGAAAGTATTCTTTATATAATTTCGATGCTCTTAATTTCTAACATGTTTTTTTTCGGTATGTCATTATTTTTGCTGACCAAAAATAACAACAACAATATAGATAACTGTTTCTTATCATGAATATAACATTGCTGTTTATCTTTGGAAGTGCTAGCTGATGTCTATAAGATTTATCTCGGCTGTTCGCCGGTCGACCCATTGGAAGGTGGTGTTTTTTTTAGTTTTGCATTTAATGATGATGCTGGGGGTTTTCACGGTTCCTGAATCTGACATTTATTAACATTACGCTCGACACTCGACTGTTATATTCTAGTGAAACGTAACAAAGCCGCTGCTAAATCGCTGAGTTTTATGGAGAAAAGAGAGATAACGTTGGTTTTTGAAACTAACCTTCGCTCTGCGCGACTGATTGAGCTCGACGCGATCACTGGTATCAATGATCTTTCGGTGAGATGATCTACAGAAGGAAAAAAGGAGGGGCGTCGCAGTCGTTCGATGGTTGTATTTGTCGGCGTCTGCTCACTCTTTCGTTTTGGTACTTAGTATCAAACCCTGTATCTAAAATTAGGAGTCTGATATGAAAAAGCTATTTGCTATCTCGTTGTTGACTATCTTGAGTACCTCAGTAATAGCGGCAGAAGAACCGCTGACACTGAGCACTCCGTTGGTGGGTTCAGTCACTGTCGGTACAAGCTTGCTGGTCGGCGCTGCAGTGGTCGCCGGCGTGGTAGCTGCATCTAACAGTGGCGGAAGTTCCAATGGCGGTACTGGTGGGACTGGTGGTACCACCGGTACTACCGGGACGACTAATTGAAATTGTAGTAGCGTTTTGGACAAGGTCACACAGGGTTGCCTGGGTGGCCTTGTTTTTTTGGGTATGCTCTCAACTAGCGTAGTGTCAATATGATTCGTAATTTTTCTGTTGCCATACTGGCAAGTATTACTCTGCAAGGCTGTATGTTTTCCCCCGGTCAACATATGGACACTAGTCAAATCGTTCGTGATGGGACACCTGAGAGCAGTCGTGTTGAGCTGATCCCCATCACGCCTAAGTTGATTGCCATGAACTCGGCCACTCAGGTGGGCGAAACCATTCCCTCAGAGCTTTTGAGCTACTCACCTGGAAGTTACCGGATTGGTGCCAACGACTTGCTGTTTATCACCGTTTGGGACCATCCAGAGTTGACGGCGCCTTCGGGACCACAACAGCAAATCGATGCTAACGGGCGTCTTGTTCGCCCGGACGGCAATCTTTTTTACCCCTACGTTGGCAATATTCCTGCTGCAGGCAAAACGATCGAAGAGCTGCGTGCCTATATTTCAAGTCGTTTGTCGCAGTTTGTTGAAAGCCCTCAGGTAGATGTCAGTGTGTTGCGGTTCGCCAGTCAGAAAATCGTGGTTTCCGGTGCGGTCTTAAGGGCAGGGCAGCAGCCACTCACCACAACGCAACTGAGTGTTGTGGAGGCTGTGGGGGCCGCCGGAATCGATCCTTTGAACGCTGACCTTTCGAACCTGACCCTTACCCGTGATGGTCGCGAATATAAGTTGGATCTGGATGCGCTGAATCGTCAGAACAACTCCCAGTTGCCGAATGTGTATCTCAAGGCGGGTGACCAGTTGTATCTGCCTTACAACGATCGCAAGCGGATCTATGTCATGGGTGAAGTTACCCAGCCCCGGGCCCTGAGCTTCAAAACCAAAACCATGAACCTGTCCGATGTGTTGGGGACGGTGGGTGGCTTGAATCAGGCGACCTCCAATGGCAATGCCGTTTATGTGATCCGGGGTGTTGAAAACCTCGATAAGGAACCGGCGAAGATTTTTCAATTGGAAGCCGAATCACCTTCCGCCATGGCGTTGGCCACGCGTTTTGATGTGCAAGCACAGGATGTGGTCTATGTCGGGCCTGCCAACGTTACCCGCTGGAATCGCTTTATCAGCCAGTTGGTGCCTTCTGCGTCCATCATCGGTATCGGTGCTGCGACACAGAACAACTTGAGCGAAGCCAGCAACAGATAAGGCCCATTTCAGCGTGATAATTATGCGTAAGAGCGCCCTCCTGGCGATGGCTTTCATGCTGTGTGGGTGTAACCCACTGATGAAAGCCTCTTTCGATACCCTTAAAGCGGCCACTGTGGGGCCCGACTCTCTGGAGTTGACCCAGGCTCAAGTGGACGCTGTTCCCTTTCCTCAGATCAAAGTCACCACGTCCTCCAGTGAGGGCGTGATGGCGATGATTCGCCAGCGTGGCGACCTGCAATTCTGGGTTGCATCCGGCAAGCAGGTGTTGTTGATGCGCGATGGTTTGATCGTGCGCAGTGTCGGGCTTGGTATCAATCTCGATGGTACCCGCTGGGAGGGCGAGTCGCCGTTCAAGCGTGGGCTGCACCGGCTGCCCGAGAGCTTTAGCAGCACCCGCTGGATCGATATCTATGACGGCTACCGCGTCGGGATTGCCGTGACCAGCCGGTTTACCCAGGAAGGCATCGAGGACGTCAAAGTGATGGACAAGACGTATGCCTTGCTCCGTGTTGATGAGCGCATTGATGCGCCTCAAATAGATTTCCATGCAGTCAATCGTTACTGGGTCAGGCCACAGGATGGTTTCGTCATTCAGAGCGAGCAGCATATAACGCCGCAAATTTCCCTGAAGGTCATTCAGTTGCGTTCTGAACAGGGAGTTACTCATTGAAGCCTCTGAACATAGTGTTTGCCGGCTTGTTATTAGCGGGCTCAGGTCTGAGCCATGCCGACGTCACGGTCAGTGGTGACGTTCGCACTCCTGGCCAATTCAAGATCCAGCCGGGAGCCCGTTTGCTGGATGTTATTACTGCTGCGCAACCCAATGCTGAAAGTTACTGGTTGGGTGCCGCCTGGTTGCGCCAGCCTTTGCTGGAAGAGCAACGCCGGCTGAAAGTCGGGGTATTGTTTGATCTGAAAGTACTGCAGCGTGGCGCCTTGCTGTTTGGCAAGCCTGCCCGGGCGGCGTTGGCCGACCAGCTCTTTGAAGAGATTGGGCAATTACCGGTTACGGGTCGCCAGGTTGCCGTGCTTGACCCTGTTGCCGTCGAGGTCGGGTTTGCCCTCAACGCTCGTATCGATGACGGCGACCAACTTGTCTATCCATCTCGCCCCGATGCTGTGGAAGTGTTGGGCGCGGTCGCGAAACCTTGCCGGCTGCCTTATCGCGCAATGCAAGAGGCACGTGATTATCTGCAATCCTGCCCACCCTCCACCGAAGCCGAGATGGATTACCTGTGGATTATCCAGCCCGATGGTCACACGCAACGGATAGGCATTGCCTTGTGGAATCGGGAAGAAGGGCACTGGCCCGCCGCCGGCAGCAAAATCCTGGTGCCGATCAATAGCGATGACCTTGATCCGCCTACACCTGAACTCAATCAGCAGTTGGCCGAATTCCTCGCCACTCAACCTGTGGCTGAGGTGGCCCCTTGAAGTTACGTTTTGCAGCGGTCCTGTTGTTGCCTTGTGGTTTGGCTCATGGAGAACCGCGTTATACCCAGAATGATTTCGGTGGCGTGGGCTTATTACAAACACCCACTGCGCGCATGGCGCCTGCCGGCGAGCTGAGTGTCAATGCCAGTCGTACTGAACCCTATACTCGTTATAGCCTTTCGCTACAGCCCTTTGAATGGCTTGAGGGCTCGTTTCGTTATACCGCCATCACCAACCGGCCATACGGCCCCGAGTCACTCAGTGGCGATCAAAGCTACAAGGATAAGGCCGTTGATGCCAAAGTTCGCTTGTGGCAGGAAAGTCATTGGCTTCCTCAAGTGGCTTTAGGATTCCAGGACATCGGTGGTACAGGGTTATTCTCCAGTGAATATTTCGTTGCCAACAAACGCTTTGGCAACTTTGACTTCAGTGGCGGCGTAGCGTGGGGGTACATGGGGAATCGAGGCGATTTCGAAAACCCTCTAGGGTGGGTCGATGACCGCTTTGATACACGTCCACCCGGCGAAGGGACGGGCGACTTCAATGCGAATTATTTTAGAGGAACGCCTTCCTTGTTCGGCGGTGTCGCTTACCAAACACCTTGGGCACCCCTCAGTCTGAAACTCGAATATGAAGGCAATGACTATAAAAACGAGCCGCGTGACAACGACATCAAACAAGACTCCCCCATCAACATCGGTGCCGTGTACAAGCTGACAGATTCGATTGATCTCAGCGCTGCCTGGGAGCGTGGCAATACCGCCATGTTCGGTATCACGCTGCACACCAACTTTGCCAGCCGCAAGTCGCCGGCAAAGACCTACGACCCGCCCGCGGAGCCCCTCCCGGCCAAGGCGCCTGTCACCTCTGTGGATCAGGTCAATTGGGCCAATGTGTCCCAACGCCTGCAAAATAATGCCGGCTATAAAGTGGAACGCATCACCCAGCGTGGCTCTGAATTGTTGGTGTATGGCGAGCAGTCCCGTTATTTCTATTCGGCTAAAGCTGTCGGCCGCGCCAGCCGGATTCTCGACAACAGCGTCAACGACGATATCGATTGGTTCACCTTGGTGAACAAGCGATACGACATGCCGTTGGAAGAAACCAGCGTGCCCCGCGATACCTTTCGCGAGGTGGTCAAAAACGAAGAGCCGCTGCAAGACTTGCATCGTGCAACCGAGGTCAACGCCGCCGTACCGCATACAGAGACCACGCTGTACACCGGGGCGCGTGATCCTTTCTCTTATGGACTGGGTCTGGGGTACAAGCAGAACATCGGTGGCCCTGATGGCTTGCTCTACCAGGTCACTGCCGATGCGGACGCGGAGTATCGTTTCACCCGTAATACCTGGTGGAGTGGTTTGCTGAGCGTCAACTTGTTGAATAACTATGACAAGTTTACCTACGACGCTCCGAGCGGTTTACCTCGAGTGCGCACCGACTTGCGTCAGTATCTGACGACCTCTGACGTCACCATGCCAACGTTCCAGCTCAACCACGCCAAGCAGTTGGATAAAGACGTGTATGGCATGGTCTATGGGGGCTATCTGGAGTCCATGTTTGCCGGTGTCGGCGGTGAAGTGCTGTTTCGTCCTGCTGGCCAGCGCTGGTCTGTTGGCGCAGACCTGAACTTCGTTCGCCAGCGAAACTTCGACCAGGGTTTTGGTTTGCGTGACTACTCGACCGTCACGGGGCACATCACTGGCTACACCGACCTGCCTTTCGAAGCCCAGGCGGCCGTCAGTGTTGGTCGGTACTTGGCTCGCGACTGGGGCACCACGATCGACCTGTCCCGTGAGTTCAGTAACGGGGTGCGATTCGGTGGCTGGGTCACGCTGACCACGGCGACGAAAGAAGAGTATGGCGAGGGTAGTTTCGACAAGGGAATCTACATCTCCATCCCTTTCGACGAGTTGATGAGCATGTCGACGATGCGTCGCGCCAATATCGTTTGGGCACCTTTGACCCGGGACGGTGGTGCACGGCTCAATCGTAGTTATTCGCTGCACACAATGACCGATAGCCGTGACAGTGACCTGTTCTATCGCAACTTTGAGAAGATTACTGAATAAAAATCGGCGATCTGCAGGGGAGAGAAACTCTGCAGATCGCTTTTTTTCGTCAGTCGGAAGGGAATGCGAAGCGCGAGGCGCTGTGCAGAAGTCGCCTGCGCTCGGCCACTTCCATACAGCGCCTTGATGTTCCTACAGTCTGGTGATGCTCGACAGCGGCAGGTTGATACGCTGCTCGCGCTGCAAAAAGTTCATCAGCAACACAACCCGCTCATCACCATCCATCGCTAGAAACAGCGCTTCCAGCTCTGCAAAACTCCCTTGATTGATCCGCACCAGGTCGCCCTGTGTCAGCAGCGTTTGTGCCGACGGTTCGCGCTCGCGCAGTTGCAGATGATCAATCACGTCATCAGCAATCGCTACAGGCTGGCCGCCGAAACTGACCGTCCTCAATACACCACGCGTCGAGCGCAATGGCGCCCAGTTGTCGTGCAGGCTGAGCTGGATAAACAGGTAACCGGGAAACAGCGACTCGCAGAGGGTCTGTCGCTTGCCCCGAAGGAGACGTTCACGTCGATAGGTCGGGCGATAGCATTGATAACCCTGGCGCTGCAGATTTTCCTCGGCGCGCTCATCCTGCTTGGCTTTGCAGTGAATCAGGTACCAGGCGGGGTTGGCATATTGTTTACTCGCGATCATCCGAGTCTTCCTTACATGGCGAGTTGTTGGTTTTGAGTTACGCCAGATCAAGCGAAAAGGGGACCTTCGTCCCCTGATTAATCTGCTGGCGTACAATCAAATAGTGTTCTGCCGTCAATAAATGTCTTTTGACAGCAAGGTGAACGGTGTCTTCACCAGGATTTTCAGATCCAGCCACAACGACCAGTTGTTGATGTACTTGAGGTCGATTTCGACGCGCTTCTGCATCTTGTCGAGGGTGTCGGTCTCGCCGCGGAAACCGCTGATTTGAGCCAGCCCGGTGATACCCGGCTTGATTCGATGGCGAGCCATGTAGGCGAGAATCTTGCCGGAGTAGTAATCGTTGTGAGCAATGGCATGTGGACGAGGTCCGACAAGGGCCATGTGGCCTTGCAAGACATTGAACAATTGCGGCAACTCATCGATTGACGTGCGGCGGATAAAACGTCCGACCGGCGTTATCCGCGAGTCGTTACGGCTGGCCTGTTTCACCTCGCGGTCATCGTGTACGCGCATCGAGCGAAACTTCCAGACCTGGATCACCTTGCCGTTCCAGCCATGCCGATCCTGCTTGAAAAACACCGGCCCCTGGGAAGTGAGTTTGACCGCCAGGCCAATCGCCAACAGCAATGGGCTGAGGACGATGATGGCCATCAGCGCCACGCTTTTGTCGAGCAGGCTTTTACTCAGTGCGGCGGTGGGTTGGCTGGTCAGCGGGCTTTCATTCAGATGGATCGCCGGAAGGCCGTCGACATCACTGACGGAGTGATTGAGCAGGGTCAGACTGTTCAAGTCCGGCACCCAGACAACATCGACGTGGGCATCCAGCAAGTCGCCATACATGGCTTCGATCTGTGCTGCTTCACTCAGGGGCAGCGTGATGTACAGGCGGCGGATATCGTGGGTCTGGATCAACTCCAGAAGTTCCTCCTGCGGACCTACGACAGGTGGCGCACCCATCTCCAGCAGCGGAGTGGCGTCCGAACTGACCAGGCCCACCAACGGGAAATGCTCAAGGGAACGAAGTTTGTTGGCCAAGCCCATAGCCAGCTCGCCCGTACCCACGATGAGTGTTTTCCGTTCGCGTTGAAGCGAGCGCTGGTAGTACTTCGAGAAACCCTGCAACGGGACATACAGCAGTGCCTGCCCAATGTAGCTGCCGACAGCCCAGACCAGAATGATCTGGCGGGAAAACAGTTCATTGGCCTTGCACAGGAAGGCGACAATAGCCAACGCTGCCAAGGTCATTGCCCAACCCATCAATAGCCTGATCAGCCCTTCAAGGAAGTTGTCTTTTTTGGCGTAAACACCACACCATGTATAAGCTGGCACAGATGCCAGTACTGTAAGTGCTGCACAGACTCGATAATAAAACTCTACTGTTCCCGTCTGGCTATAAACCAATAGAAGTAACAGGGCGACAACAAAGCCCTGACCCAATGCCCACTGTCCCCAGAAGGTCAATCCTTTGAGAGTGGTATTTCGATTGATACGAAGATTGTTAACCATGCGATATCCCCAAAATACGTCCATTTGCGTGTCGACAGACAAGAACCAAAATTGATCTGGCAGCGTTATTGTTCTTATAAGATGGCCATGCGCTGACGAACTGAAGAGCCAGGGCGGCGCTGTCGTCAGTAAATAGATTAAGTTATTGGTTTGAATACTGTCTGACGACTTCTAACGACGAGATTAGTGTCGCGGGTTAATATATTGGGGAGGCGTTATAAAAAGTCGACAATGTGACTTGGGCGGTAGAGGTGCTTATTAGAAGGAAAGGAAGGCAGGGGGGGGAGGGGAACCGGTGTGCGTTATTGTTATTGTAGTGCACGGCCAGTGTGAGCATTTTGTTAGCTCAGGTCAGGCTTTTCCCGCGTACGATCTTTTGTATCAGGCAATAGCCACGATTTCTGACTGCCCGAAATAGTCGTTCGCCATTGCTGGCATTCTTGAACTTCTCCTGCAGTCGGCTCAGGCACATTTCGAGACCTCGATAGTGTTCAGGTTCTCGGCCGATGCTGCGGATAAGATCGTCTTTGCTGACCACGCGATCATCATGATGAAGCATTTTCTTGAGCAGCGCGGCTTCCAGGCCAGTCAGGACAATCTCGATATCATCCTTGATCAATGCGCCGTTGCCATTGCTCAAGCGCCAGGTTTCGTCGGCGGAACGATCCGGGGCGTCATCCTTGGCTTGCTCTGCAAACGAGGTGATGTTGATGCGCTGAGTAGTAGGCTGAACCGCTTGCCACTGGGAATTGAACGTCGAAAGAATGCGCTGTGTATCATGCTTGATAACAGGCGAAACCATTCTTTCCACGTGCGGGTAAATAAACTCCATGAGTTTGGGGGCTGAGGAGGGTGGGGTCACGCCTTCAACGAACATTTTTGCCTGGGAAGTACCAAACGAGTTGTAGCGTTTGCTCGATAACAGTGCCTCCAGCTCAAGTTGCAGTGCGGGGCTATGGGTTACTACGACAAAATATTTTCTCGGGAGGTTTGTACTGCTTTCCATGTCGCTCTCCTGAATTGCACGCCTGATTTATTGGTTAAAGGTTGTCGGCAGGGGAGTAATGGCTCCCTTGAAAGTAATCAAAGGGCAACGCTCGCGCCAGTACATGGCTGGCGGCATGCTCGACTCTGTCCGCTATAAAACAGACTTTGGTGTTATGAGCCTGGGCGGTCATGCGTTCGTAGAGGCGATTGAAAAGTTCCGGGTTGCTCGTGAGCTTCAGGCTCAAGTCTAGGGCCGATATGGATATCTTGATATAGTCAAATAGATTCAAGGTTGTAAATATCTCGATACTTTCATCGTAGATATTGTAACCATCGAGCGCGATTTCGATGCCGTGATCTTTTAGTAGATACACGTTGTGGAGAATCTTCTTTTTATCGCTGAAGTTAACCGCTGGCAGGGGGAGTTCATTTAATGCGACCACCAGTGTCTGGCCAAAGCCACGCAGGGCTTCGCTGCACTGGATCAGCTCTTCAGTGAGAGCGGCGTCGGCGAGCGCTGACTGCTCCAGGCAGACAAAGCGGCGACTGAGGTATTTGTTTTGGCTGGAGATATTGCGATCTTTCAGCGAGAAGGCGATCAGACGGGTCTGCATCAGCGCTTCACTGTAGATGGCACTCATCTCATTCGTCGCCGGTGCGTAAGAGGCAAGGGCGGACAGGAACTGACTGTCGTCAGATTTTATTCTGATCTCGCTGCCAAAGGGGCAGTCATCGCGTGTAAGAATCAATTGTCGAGACAAATAGTGATTCGCACGCTCAAAGCGAGGCACGCATTCAGTTGCGTTCATAATGCAAAAACTCCGTTGCATAGTCATCAGGTTGTAGAAATCAAGCCCCTGATTAAGCGATATCCATGCCCGCGAATACTCTGAATGGCGTTGGTGCCATACATGCCTTTTATCTTGCCGCGAAGGCGGCTGATCGATTTTTCCAAGGCTCTTGGGTCATAAAAATTTATATTAAGGCCCATGACGTTGGCGATTTCATCATGACTCAAAATGTGGCTTTTCGTTTGAGAGAACGCCTCAAGAATCTGCATTTCCGCAAACGATACATCCAGTTTTTTATCGTCCCCAATGAGGCACATGCGCGTGGGGTCTAAAAGCAAAATGTCTTTTTTCTGCCATTCCGGGCTACTGAAAATTCCGGAAAATACCTCGGTGCTTTCCTCCGGTGTACCGGTGAACTTGATGCAGTAATCGGCGCCTGCAAGATAATATTTCATCTTGTTGTAGGTGCCTGGCCCCGTGATGGCCGCAAAAATGATCGAGCCCATATTGTCGGAGCGCAGATCCTCGATCAGCGCAATGCTGTCGATAATCGCCTGTGGACTATCAATAATCACAAAAATCGCACGGTACAACTCCGGGTGCTGGTATCTATTGAGCAATTTGCTGTAGCACGTTGCCACTACGGGTATATTGGAACCTGCGTGCCTGGTGACTAATTCTCTGAACT
This sequence comes from Pseudomonas sp. SDO5532_S415, assembly GCF_054071155.1. Lineage (NCBI taxonomy): Bacteria > Pseudomonadati > Pseudomonadota > Gammaproteobacteria > Pseudomonadales > Pseudomonadaceae > Pseudomonas > Pseudomonas sp. SDO5532_S415. Next base: position 55,605 of record NZ_JBSVWS010000004.1, read on the forward strand.
CGTCCGCCAGCATGTGGGTCCGCCCAATGGTGAGAATCCCTGTCTGCTCCTTTACTTGATTGTGAATTGAGATCGTTTTGGTCCCTGTAAGCATCATGCTATGACTCGGCTGGGTGCTGACGTTTGGATGTTAAAGCACCGATTCTCATTTGTGACTGACAATTGGTAACATTTCATCGAAATTTGATGTGATCGACAGGTTTTTTTAACATCGCAGGTGGATTGGACGTGATCGTTTGCGTTCTTGAGGTTAGGTGTGAAGAACTCACCAGCTCGATCTTCCTGATTCAAGCGGCATATCATTGTGCCATCTTTTTCCCGATATCCCGGTTTACTGGCGCCATAAGCTTGACGCTTGGCTGAGCGCGGGTGTCGATTGTAAATTATTATCGGAAGTGATCAGCCGCTGAAACTTTGATTTTTTTGGCATAAGCTCAGGCTTTTTTTTGCTAGAAGTGTTTCGCTCTGATTGGGGATATATAACTTTTTCTCTGTTAGTTAGGGTGATGGACAATTGATAACAAAGGGTTTTAATGCGCAGCTTAGTGCGTTCTACTCTCGCGTTCGCCAGGTGGTCATTGTCAGGATTGATTTGCGCCCTGTTGCAATGAGTTCAAGGTGTTTGAATAGTCAACAGGCCCTTCATGCGATTATCGTGAGGGTCTAACGGGGGATTGATGGATCTGTGGACCACTGTATCGGTGTTGTTTTTAGGGTTGGTTGAAGGGCTCACCGAGTTTTTGCCCATCTCCAGTACCGGGCACCAGATTATTGTCGCGGACTTGCTCGACTTCGGTGGTGAACGCGCAATGGCGTTCAATATCATTATTCAACTGGGCGCCATCCTGGCGGTTGTCTGGGAGTTCCGAAGCAAGATCCTCGAAGTCGTCAGCGGTTTACCCACCCAACGCAATGCGCAGCGCTTTACCTTGAATCTATTGATCGGCTTCATGCCGGCCGTTGTTCTGGGGGTACTGTTCGCCGATAAAATTCACGAATACCTGTTCAATCCGATCACCGTGGCGATGGCATTGGTGGTGGGCGGTATCGTCATGTTGTGGGCCGAAGAGCGAAACCATGTGGTGTACGTCGATCATGTCGACGATATGCGCTGGCCGGACGCCCTCAAGGTCGGCTTCGCACAATGCCTGGCAATGATCCCGGGTACTTCGCGCTCAGGATCGACCATCATCGGCGGGCTGCTGTTTGGCCTGTCACGCAAGGCCGCGACCGAGTTCTCGTTCTTCCTGGCCATGCCCACCATGGTGGGGGCCGCCGTCTATTCCGGCTACAAATACCGGGATCTGTTCCAGGCCGACGACCTGCCAGTTTTTGCCCTCGGCTTCGTGACCGCGTTCCTGTTCGCCATGATCGCTGTTCGTGGCTTGCTCAAGTTCATCGCCAACCACAGTTACGCCGCGTTCGCCTGGTACCGGATCGCATTCGGTCTGCTGATCCTGGCGACCTGGATATTCGGTTGGATCAACTGGACTGAAGCAGCGGCGGTCTGAAGATGTGCACCCGGCTGCGAACTCCGCAACCGGGTGCAGATTACTCCCTAACGCCCTTCGAGCAACTGTGCCGCCTGATCCAGCAAGGCCAACGGCTCCTTGGCTTTGTGAATATCCACCGACAACAACTGCCGAAACTTGCGCGCCCCCGGAAAGCCGGTGCCCAGCCCCAACACATGCCGCGTGATGTGGTGCATCGAACCGCCCGCATCGATGTGCGCAGCGATATACGGCCGCAACTGCGCCAGCGCCTCGGCACGCGTGATGACGGGTGCCGTACTGCCGAACAGCTGCTGATCCACTTCAGCCATCACATAAGGATTGTGATACGCCTCACGACCCAGCATCACCCCGTCAAAGGTCTGCAAATGCTCATGGCAGGCCTCCAGCGTCTTGATGCCGCCGTTGAGAATAATCTCCAACTCCGGAAAGTCCGCCTTCAACCGCGCCGCCACGTCATAACGCAACGGTGGAATGTCCCGGTTCTCCTTCGGCGACAACCCCTCCAGAATCGCAATCCGCGCATGCACAGTAAAACTCGTGCACCCGGCCTCGCGAACCGTGCCGACGAAATCGCACAACTCCTCGTAACTGTCTCGCCCGTTAATCCCGATGCGATGCTTCACCGTCACCGGAATCGACACCGCATCGCGCATCGCCTTCACACAATCGGCCACCAACTGCGGATGCCCCATCAGGCACGCGCCAATCATATTGTTCTGCACCCGATCACTCGGGCAGCCGACATTCAGATTCACCTCGTCGTAACCGTGGTCCTGGGTCATGCGCGCACACGCCGCGAGATCCAGCGGCACACTGCCGCCCAACTGCAACGCGAGCGGGTGCTCGGCTTCGTCATGGCGCAGGAAACGGTCGTGATCACCGTTGAGGAGTGCGCCGGTGGTGACCATTTCGGTGTAGAGCAGGGCGTTTTTCGACAGCAGGCGCAGGAAGAAACGGCAGTGGCGGTCAGTCCAGTCCATCATCGGGGCGACGGAGAAACGGCGGGAGAGTGGGGCGGGTGTTGTGGTGGTTACGGGCATTGGGGATCTGGAATCGGTGAGGCTGGGAGGTGGGGGAGTTTAACAGGAATGGGGGGATGGGGCTTGGGGGAGTCTTAAAGGCGGTGTTCTGAGCATTTGAACGAAAGGTTAGTGGGCAATTGGTGGGACTGGTGCGAACAAATACATCTATTCCCTTTTTCCCTTTTTCCGCTGTCCCCTTTTTCCGCTTTTTCCTGATGTGGCGCTGCGAAAGCGGGAGCGGGCTAGGGCATATCTAGGGCCACAACAGGCCGCAGTACGCCTCGGGAAGATTTATAGAAGGCCGTTTTTTACGGTCTACAGCGGACCAGAGGGGAGCTTGAAGGGGGGGCGAATCTCTATCCAGTTGCCCCGCGTTAAGCCATACATCAAAGGCTACTGTCGACCCATTGCAACCCTTCGCAAAAGGTGGCCATCGGCCTATTGATTACTCAATGTAATAAGTGAAATTCAGTTCAGGGGCTCTATCTCAGTTTGCTCTAGTAATAGGATGGCTCCATCAACTCATTCCTATTGGAGAATCGCGTGAAAAAAACCATTATTGCCGCCCTGTTAGCCGCTGCCGCTAACTATGCCAACGCCGGCACGGTATTGGTTGTACTGTCGGATCAGGATCAACTGGACCTGAAAGACGGCAAGGTCATGCAAACAGGTTTCTTCCTGAACGAATTAATGCAACCGGTGCAGACCTTCATCGCTGCGGGTCAAACCGTCGTATTTGCCACCCCGAGCGGCAAGGCGCCAACTGCAGACCAGAAATCCAATGATGTGAGCTTCTGGGGCGGCGATGAAAAGGCCCGCCAGGAAGGTCTCGCGCTGCTGGACACGCTGAAGCTGACCTCGAAGAGCAACTCGCCAGCAATCAGCTTTGCGCAAGTTCAGAAAATCGGCTACGACAAGTTCGATGCCGTATTCGTGCCTGGTGGCCATATCCCGATGCAGGATCTGCTGAAGGACAAACAACTGGGCCAACTGCTGACCAACTTCCATGAGAAAGGCAAGATCACCGGCTTCACCTGCCATGGCACCATAGCCATGTTGTCGGCGATCCCGGACGCGCACGGTTTTGTCTCCGCGCTGGAATCGGGTAAACAGCCGGCAGCGCCAGCCAATTGGATTTACAAGGGCTACAAAGTCACCGCCTTCACCGACGCGGAAGAGGAGCTGGCCAAAGGCTTCCTCGGCGGCGGCCATATGAAACTGTTCCCGCAGGATGGCCTGACGGCAGCCGGTGCTAACTTCTCCGAAGCCAAGCCATGGAGCGAGAACGTGATCGAAGACCGCGAAGTCATTTCCGGTCAGAACCCACAGTCGGCCAAGGCAGTCGCCGTGGCCATGTTGGCGAAACTGAAGTAATCCTGGGCGGCCGTTCCAGGCAAGCCAGGCCTTAGGTGCTGCGGGTCGATCTGCTTTGGCGCCAGCACCACCGTCTATCTCGACTCGCTGCAAGCTTATGTGTCGGAAGACGACACCCGCTGAATGATTTAGCCAATCTGTTGCGTCGACCGGTTGAATCCACAGCCAAAAGCGGACAGTGATTGAAAAATAAATCTGTCCCCTTTTTTCCCCTTTTTTCCCTTTTTTCCCGCTTTTTTCCCGTTGGCTGATTTCGGTCCGATCGAGTTTTAGCTCCGATATGTGAGCGTTAGCTCTTAACTTCTGGTTCCGAAACAGACCATCCACTCATTTGGTTGGGTCCTTATCACCATCCTTGATCTTGGTCTGTGCAGCAGCCCTGCGAGAAGTAACTTTACTTAGCTGACCCGCATACGTCCGTTGAGGACTAGAGCCGCGAGCAGGTGTTTTAGATACAGGTTTGTGCTGCCCTAATGGCGGTGTGTAAGTCGTTGTGACCCTCATGGTCAACCCTAAGCGCAGCCCGAACTTCCTCAGGATGGACTCGACGGTAGAGATGGTCGGATTTCCCTTGTCATTTTCGATCAGATACAAGGCCTTGGTCGACATGTTACACATAGTAGCAAAGGTGTCTTGATCGAAACCGGTCACCTCAAGTCGTAGTCGGCGAATAGAGGTTCCCAAGGTTTCATTTCCCATATCATGCTGCTGCATGATGTCTTCAATCAGCTTCTTGCGAAACTCTGGTGTGATCGCATTCATTGAAGACCCCAATCAGCCAAGTGCATATCCAACTTGTTCAGGGGGACAGAGTGGGCTTGTCTCACTTCTTGTGGAAGATCGACCAGCAGATCCGGCAAAGCTCGGAACGCCTCTGCTGCTCCGAGCAAACGCTCAAAGAGCGCATCAGGGCTAACTAAACTCTGAAAAAAACCGCAGATCGCTCTCCAGTCCGGACTTCCCTTGTGCTCAGATTCCCACTTGGTTACTCGAGTGATACCTTCGGGGTCAAGCACCATAGGAGCGAGGTCGTAGATCGGTGCCAGCTCAAATCTGCCTCGATGTCTGAAAATAGCCGTATTGCGGCCATGGTTGTCCGAGTTTCCGAGGATACGGTTAAGCAGATCGCGCCGCAGGTATTCGAAAACCAATTCCTCAAGCTCTCCATTCTGCCCATTCGTAATCCATAGATTGATCAGGCGGTGGATTACGTCCTCATGATTCATCCTAGAACCGGGAGTCGTATTTCCACACACCGAGTAAATCGACTCGACCGGTATCCTTTCCACTTCACCGTTGTTAACTCGCCGATCAAAGCGTGGCATCCATAAGCTCGGCTTATCGGCTTCTTCAAGCACAAGCCCGTCCGTAGATATTGTATTCAAACCAAGCTGTGAGACGGCTTTGTAGTAGTGGTACTCGGCCCGCAGGATATTCTTATCGCGTTCAGTGGCCTGGTTGCGCGCAAATTTCACTAGCCAATGGCGGCAAGCAAGTTCGTCAGGAAGCATGGCATCAGCGTAAAGAGCCCCATCTATCCCCTCAACCATGATCAGCTTTGGAGCCTCTCCTTGGGCACCTGTAGCGCCGCCTAGAGCAGCACCTGATTCATAGGCGTACTCAAGGAAGTCATTTGTTCTGTCCACTACTTCCTTGCGAGGGAAGGCCTCCTTACGGGCCTGATCAATGTGCTCGAAAGACTCCTTCACACGCAGGTGCCCAATAGGCGAGGGCGTGCAGCGGACTAGAAGGAAAAAATCCAAGTCCATCTGATCGGGTTTTTCGCCAGAGAAACGTTTTATTAGCGACTTACGCGCGGCGCCAGCCGGCATGATGTCGTATACAAACGGGGGGTATCCCTTGCTATCAACAGGGCTCCAGGTCAGTGGAAGATTAACGCTGACAGCTGGTTCGAACATCGTCTCTAACCTGTCGATGAATTCGACCAAGTAGTGCTGATCGTAAGACACACTGCAGCGCGACGCCTCAATCTTCTGAGGATCCGACGTAGAAAGCATCATGGCATCGCGCCATTGGCCTTCAACGTATGTCTGGATAGTGATATGCCCTGACATGATGCACGCAACCCAATCGGAATTATGATGCCGATTATTGTGGGTCAATCACTAATTTTCAGCAATAAAATTCCGGTTATCTTGGGAGGAGCCTGTAAATTCGGTAATATAATGCCGACTCTTTCTGGTCCGCGGAGGTGACCGTCACTGACCCAGAGCGACCTATCTAAATCGCTATAGATGAAACGTTCCAGACCTTATAACACGCCAAAAACCGAATGAATCCCGGTGGTACATAAATGGTACAGACGTAAGCGAATGCTTCCTTAAGTCTTGTTTTAAAGGTTCTTTTGTTCAGTAGTTCCAATCCATCATCGAACAATGCCAACAACCTCATGTTGATGAAATCACCCAAAATGTAGGAAATTTCCCGCCATCTCTGTCGAATTCACCCATCTTGTTTCCCCCTCAACCACCCAGATAACCTTCCCCCCCGTCGCTGCAAATTCAGCGACAAGGGTGTGGAAGCCCTTCACAAGATCTAGGCGCATAGGCGCCACCTGAATTTAAGCAGGCGCTTTTTTCATGTCTGCTGTTAAATTATGGCGGCTGTGCGCGGGGCACTTTCGGGTGCGCCGGGTTCCTAGATCCCCGGTCTTCCACACCTGCGCACAGCTGCCACCTATCATGTGGAAGTGATGCTGGCAGTTCCTTTAATTAATTCTAGGAACGCAAACGATGAAAAAAATAACGCCCGATCCTCCCGAAGCGCCAACCGCTTCCGATCTCGACCAGCTTTCCGAAGCCAGTCATCGTGTTGTCAGCAAGCGCTTACGCAATCCGAATCACGCCGATCCCATCTGCCACGTCTTTACCATCGTGCCTAACGTCGACACTGAAACCTTGCTTTGTCACGCTTGCGAAACGCTGGCGTCGCTAAACGTCCTCACTACAGATCTGGCCTGTAAGCTCGAAGGCTCGCCACGCAGTCTGGCGTTGTCGATTCAGCAGTTGGCGGTCGTTGGAGAGCTGTTGGTGAATAGGGCACTGGATAATGTCGACCCGCCCGTGAGTGCATGAGTGCACGGTTGTAAAAGAATAGGGCGCCCTTAGGGACGCCCTATTCATTGGAGAAACCACCCCACCTGAACTAACGCTGTCCCCCAGCAAAGTTTCATAATCCCCACCCGCCCCACAGCCTAGGATGAAGGCATAAATCCAAACCAACACACCTCCACCCGACAGGACACCGACAATGATTTCAAACCTCGCCAAAGCCACGCTAATTGCCGGTGCTGTGCTGTTGAGCGCTTGTTCCGGGGTGAGTACCGCAAACCGTTATTCCGAAGAAAGCGTACCGTCCAGCGGCTTTGGCCCGGGGCCCACCAACAACCCTGACAAGATGAATTTCCATGGCAGTGCGCTCGGCAATAGCTTTGGTGAGTACAGCTCGGGTTTGCTGCACGACGACTGATTGGCTGCCAATCGTTTAACGCTGCAATGGAGAAGGGCGCCCTGCGCAGCAGTTGCAGGCACGGATAACGCAGTCTGTCTGCACAGGCGCAGGGGGCCGCTTTGCGGCCCAGCGGGAGTGAACTCCCTCGCCACAGATTTCTTGCTGGCCTAAAGATGATTTGAATGAACAGCTGAGCGAGTGCCCTTTTGATGTTCGTTACTTATCTTCAGGCACCGCCAACCACTGCCCCAACACCTTCTGATAATTCCCTGTCACCTTGGCCAGATGCAGCCACTGATCCACATACAACTTCCACGTCATGTCATCCCGCGGTAGCAGATAAGCCTTTTCCCCATATTGCATGTACTGCGTCGGATTGACCGCACACAATCCCGGTTTGAGTTTTTGCTGGTACAGCGCTTCTGAGGCATCTGTGATCATCACGTCGGCCTTTTTATCCAGCAGTTCCTGAAAGATGGTGACGTTGTCGTGCAGTTTCAGTTGCGCCTTGGGCAGGAAGGCGTGGACGAAGGCTTCGTTGGTGCCGCCGGCCGGTTCGACCAGGCGGACTGTGGGCTGGTTGATCTGGTCGATGGTTTGGTACTGCGCCTGGTCTTCGCAGCGCACCAGGGGGATTTTCCCGTCGACGTCGAGGGTGGTGCTGAAGAAGGCTTTTTTCTGTCGTTCCAGGGTGACCGAGATGCCGCCCATGGCGATGTCGCATTTGCCGGCGAGCATGTCGGGCATCAGGGTTTTCCAGGTGGTTTGTACCCATGCGACCTTGACGCCGAGGCTGTCGGCCAGGGAGCGGGCCATGGCGATGTCGATGCCTGAGTATTCGCCGTCCTCGGCTTTGTAGGTGTAGGGTTTGTAGTCGCCCGTGGTGCAGACGCGCAGTTGGCCTTGTTGAATGACGCTGTCCAGGTGCGATGGGGTTTCTTGTGCCTGGGCGCCTAGGGATAGTGCGAGCAGGCCACTGAGCATCAGGGTGCAGTTGATGTTTTTCATTGTTATTGGGCTTTTGTGGTGGCGTGGTTTTGAAGGGTGGGAGTGTAGTGAAACTTTCAGGGGTTTAAAAAATGAGTGGCTCCCCTGAATGGGACTGCTGCGCAGTCCAGCGGGAGCAAGCTCCCTCGCCACAGGTGAAATGTCAGGCTTCTTCCTTTACAGGTCGCCGATTTCCGCTCCTGGACTCAAGGTCCCGAGCCACGCCACCAATCCCACAATCAACACCGCTGCCGTCAATTCCACCATGACGCTGCGCCGCAACGCATTCGCTGCCACTCGATACTGCCCCTCCCGCAATGAACGCTCCAGCGTCGGCCCCAAATGAAAGCGGTTCAGCGCGGCGAGGACGAGCATGCCGGCGACCAGCGCGACTTTGACGAACAGTAAAACCCCGTAAGTATTGAGGAACAGTTTCGGGCCGGCGATGAAGAGGTAGTTCACAACCCCGCTCACCGCGATGACAACAACGATGACTGCGCCGATGGATTCAAACCGGGTGACGGCGTGGGCCAGCAGGCGAATGCGATCTTCGGTTTGCAATGCAGCAGTCCGTGACATCCAGGCAAACGCGACCAGCGCACCCAGCCAGGCGCCACCCGCTAGCAAATGCAGGATGTCCGCCGTGAAGTGCCAGATGCCCTCATCCATCGCCCCGTGGCCACTCCAGGCCAGGGAGGCGAGGGCGGCGCCGCCAGCAAGCGTCGCAACGAGCAAGCTGACGCCGGGTGCGCGCCGGTGGAGCAGCATGGCGATTCCAGCGACAACCAGCGCAATGATCCGAACCGTCCAGGCCAGCCCGACTTCCGTTTCCCGGACCATCATTTCCATGTGCGGGCGCAGTGCTGCGGAGTCTGTTTCACCGCTCATGGCACTTGCCAGCAAAACCATGCCGGCAACGGACAGCACCGCACCGAGGAGGGTGGTTCCCGTCAATAGCGAGCGAAACGGCAACACCGCCCCCGATATCCGTTCCGGTCCTTTAAGGCTGTACAGTCCAAAGAGCGCTACCCCAAACAGCAGCATCAAATCCGAGTACAGCGCAAAACGCAGGGCGATGTTGGCCAGTTCGCTCATTGATCATTTCACTTTGAACGTGACGTTGCCGGTGATCGGGTGGGTGTCCGATGACACGGCGCGCCATTCGACTTTGTAGGTGCCGGCAGGCAGCGGTGAGGCTGGGGTGATGAGCATGGTTTTCGGGTCGCTGGCGCCGCTGACCTTGGCCTTCATGGGCATGGGGGCATGAGCCATGCCAGGCATTTCGGTCATGACCAGTTTCGCTCCGGAAAACTGCGTCACGAGGTTTTCGGAGAAGTGCAGTTCGATGGTCCCCGGCGCGGTGCCTTCCGTGCCTTCGGCAGGGGTGGACGAGAGCAGTTTCGGGTGGGCCTGGGCGAGGGCGCTCAGTAGCAGGCCGGTTGAAAATACGCTGGCAACGATGGTGGTTTTGAACATGCGCATGCAAGGCCTCTTGCCGCTCGAAGCGGTCAATTGTTGGTTATTGGATCAATGGGTTCAGAACCACATCCGCACGCCGAGTACCAGGCGTGCTTCGCTGCGGTCCTCGCCTTCGTCTGTGGCGTAATCGGCGGTCTTGCCGTAGGTGCGGTTCCAGGTCAGGCCAATGTACGGCGCGAATTCCCGGCGGATCTCGTAGCGCAGGCGCAGGCCGGCTTCGCTGTTGGACAACCCGGAACCGATGCCCCGTTGCGGGTCGTTTTTGCCGTAGAAATTGAGCTCGGCGGTCGGCTGCAGAATGAGCCGGTTGGTCAGCAGGATGTCGTAGTCGCCCTCCAGCCGTGCCGCGCTCTGGCCGCCTTCGCCGATGAAGGCGGTGGCTTCGGCTTCGAAGTTGTACAGCGCCATGCCTTGCACGCCGAAGGCGGCCCAGGTTTGCGGGGCGCCGGGTTTGAAGTCCTGGCGCACGCCGCTCACGACGTCCCACCACGGCGAAATGGCGTGGCCCCAGAGCGCCTGGATTTCGGCGTCGTCGGTCTTGCCGTTGGTGCGCTCGCCTTCGGAGCGCAACCATAGGCGATCAATGTCGCCACCGATCCAGCCTGACAGATCCCAGGCCAGGGTGCTGCCGTCATCGGCGTCCTGCCATTCAAGCTTGTCGGCGAGGAAGAACGTGTTGAGCGCGCTGTCGTGCACGGTATGGCCATGGGGACTGGCGTAGACGGCGGCGCGGTCGGCGTCGGTCAACGGCGGGATGGGCGTGCGGCTTTCGGTCGGTGCGGCGGGCTGCATCTGGCCGTCGTCCATGGGTTGCATCTGGCTATGGTCCATCTGGCTGTGGTCCATGCCCTGCATGTCATCGGTGGCGGCTATCGCCTTGGAAAGCGTCAGTCCGAGGGCGACGAAGGTCAGAACGTTGCGGGTAAATCCGGTCATGGGTAGCGCCTCATTCTTCCACGCGAACTTCACGGAACATGCCCATTTCCATGTGGTACAGGAGATGGCAGTGATAGGCCCAGCGCCCGAGTGCATCGGCGGTGACCCGATAGCTGCGCCGGGAGCCCGGCGGCATGTCGATGGTGTGTTTGCGCACCTTGAAGTCGCCGTTTTCGTCTTCGAGGTCGCTCCACATGCCGTGCAGGTGGATGGGGTGCGTCATCATGGTGTCGTTGACCAGCACCACCCGGACGCGCTCGCCGTACTTGAGGCACAGCGGTTCGGCGTCGGAAAACTTCACGCCGTTGAACGACCAGGCGAACTTCTCCATGTGCCCGGTGAGGTGCAATTCGATCGTGCGACCGGGGTCGCGGCCATCCGGGTCTTCGAAGGTGCTGCTCAGGTCGGCATAGGTCAGGACCCGGCGCCCGTTGTTTCGCAGGCCAAGGCCGGGGTCGTCGAGTTTGGGGGCGGTGGACATGGCCTGCATGTCCACCAACGGGTTGTCGTTTTCCGACGCCGGATGGGATTGCATGCCGGGCATGGCCATGGCGCTGTGATCCATGCCGGCCATGCTGCCGTGGTCCATCCCGCCCATGCCCATGTCATCCATGGTGACCAGGGGGCGCGGATCCAGTGGCGGCACCAGCGCCGCTGAGCCGGCCTTCACGGACAGCGTGCCGCGAGCGTAGCCGGTGCGGTCCATCGATTGGGCGAAGAGGGTGTAGGTCTCCATTGTCGGCTCGACGATCACGTCGAAGGTTTCCGCCACCGCGATGCGGAATTCATCGACGCTCACCGGTTTGACATGCAGTCCATCCGCCGCCACCACGGTCATTTTCAAGCCAGGAATGCGCACGTCGAAGTAGGTCATCGCGGAGCCGTTGATAAACCGCAGCCGCAGCTTCTCGCCGGGACGAAACACACCGGTCCAGTTGGCGTCTGGCGTCTGGCCGTTCATCAAAAAGGTGTAGGTGGCGCCGCTGACGTCGGCCAGGTCGGTGGGGTTCATTTTCATCTCGGCCCACATCTTGCGATCGGCAACCGTCGCGCCCCAGCCTTTCTCGCTGACGTCGTGGATGAAATCGCCGACGGTGCGCTTGTTGTAGTTGTAGTAATCGGATTGTTTTTTCAGGGTCTTCATCAAGCTGACGGGGTCTTCGTCGGTCCAGTCGGACAGCATCACGACGTAATCGCGATCGTACTGGAAGGGCTCCGGTTCCCGGGCGTCGATCACCAGCGGACCGTACACGCCGATCTGTTCTTGAAGGCCGGAATGGCTGTGGTACCAGTAGGTACCGTTTTGCCGGACTTTGAATTGATAAACGTAGACGCCACCCGGCTCAATGCCTTTGAAGCTCAGCCCCGGCACGCCGTCCATGTTGGCGGGCAGCAGGATGCCATGCCAGTGAATGGAGGTGCTGTCCTTGAGCCGGTTCTTCACCCGCAGCGTCACCGTGTCACCTTCACGCCAGCGCAGGAGCGGGCCGGGCAGGCTGCCGTTGATGGTCATTGCGGTGCGCGGGTTGCCGGTGAAGTTGACCGGGGTTTCGCCGATGAACAGCTCGAAATCGCTGCCGGCCAGCACCTGCGGTTCGCCGGGGCTGGTGATCGCCCAGACCGGCGTTCGCCATAACCCGAGGCCGCCCAGCAGCCCGCCCGCGGCCAGCCCCTTGACGAAGGTGCGTCTTGAAGTGTTGGAGTGCATGCCGTTTTTCCCGTCAGCCTGGTGAACGTGTCGATGAGGCTAACGGGCGGTGCCTTTCAGCAGGCTGAGGCGAAGATTACAGTTTTGACAGCTTGGCGCGCAGGTTTACTGGCGTTTGGTGGCTTTGTCCGATGACGCTACCGTCCCGCTGCCACAATTGATATAGGAAGAAGACTTCAGCCAGCGCTGATCCGGGTAGTAGGAAAACAGCAACTGCCCATCCTTCATCGAGTCGATCAGCCTGCGCGCAATGGCGGGTCGCACTGCCGGGCAACCGAGGCTTCTGCCGATGCGCCCGTTGGCGCGTGCCAGGACCGGACTGACGTACGGTGCGCCATGAATGACGATTGCCCGATCAAAGGCGTTATCGTTGAAGCCGGGCTCCAGGCCTTCCATGCGCAATGAGTAGCCGTTCTGGCCGCGATAGCTTTCCTGCGTGCGGAACAGGCCGAGGCTGGTGGCGAAGCTTTCATTCTGGTTGGAGAACTGGGTGGCCATGTTTTCGCCGCTGTTGCGGCCATGGGCGACGAGTTCCTGGAACAGCAATTTGCGCTTTTTCAGGTCGAACACCCACAACCGTTGTTCGGTTGAAGGCAAGGAGTAATCGATCACTGCTAGTCTCTGTGCCGGGGCTGCGCCTTGGGCGCGGGTGCATTGGGTGGCACGTACCGCCAGGGCGATGACTTTTGCATTGGCGTTTGGAGCAGCTTTGGCCAGCGCCACTTCAAGCGAATCGGCGTAGGCTGGTAGGTAGGCCGACGTCAACAGCAGGGCTGTGAGCAGAAAGCCAAAGCGTTGTATCGGCATAAGGTAAGTCTCATCAGGAATATGTCGAGTCTAGCAGCGAGTGGAACGCTAGCCTTTGATTTGCGGGAGATTAAGGATTATCCATGGTGCAATTAACAAGGTTATTCGTCATAAGCCGCGCTTTTTTTATGGTCTTTCTGATCAGCGGCACGGCATTTGGTGAAAGTTCGCCGATCGTGCAGGCAACTCCGGAAACCAGTGTGGTGTCGGCGGCGCCTGATGATGTCGTGGGTCAAGCGATCCAGGCCGTGCTGGAACCCCTGCAATCGGCATTTCCGCCGCTGCTCACTTCACGCAAGCATCAGCGCGCGGACATCAACCGCGTGGTCCTGGATTTCTATTCCCACCGCAACTATCGCGCCGCCTGGACGAACGGACGCGATGTCGCCCAGTTGCTCAAAAGTCTGAATGAAACTGAAATCGATGGCTTGAACCCTGCGGATTACCGGAGTGCCGAGTTGGTCCAGGCGCAACTGGCGATGCAGGCCACCGCGCCAACGCCAGCGCAATCGGCGGCTTACGATATCGGGCTGACCCGCACCTACATCACCGCGTTGCTGCAATTGCGGCGCGGCAAGGTCGACCCGTCACGACTGGATTTTCATTGGAACTTCGACCCCGAGGGGGTTGATCCCCGTGAGGATGTGAACAGTTTCTTTGCTGCCCTCGACGATCACGATGTGGCTCGCGCATTCGCTCAAGCGCCGCCGCAAGAGGCGGTTTATCGCAGCATGCGCGTAGCGCTGGCGCACTTGCGTCAGGTTCGGGATGCCGGTGGTTGGCCGAAGGTCGCCGAAGGGCAGTCGCTCAAGCCGGGGATGGACGGTGCGGCAGTTGCACAGTTGCGCGCCCGCCTGGTGGCCGGAGGATATCTGGAGCCAACCAAGGGCAAACGCAGCGATTACGACGACAAAGTCATTGCGGCGGTGAAGAAGTATCAGGCCGAGCAGTATCTGGGGGCGGACGGTGTGGCAGGGGCGGCGACCCTGGCGGCGCTGAATGTGTCGGTCGAGGCACGGATCGATCAGGTCCGGGTGAACATGGAGCGGGCGCGGTGGTTGCTGTACAAGCTGCAAGGCACTTTTGTCGTCGTGGACATCGCCGGGTACAAGGTCGCGCTGTATCGCGACGGCCAGCCGATCTGGCGTTCCCGGGTACAGGTCGGCAAGCCGTTTCGCAGTACGCCGGTGTTTCAATCCGAGATTACTTACGTCACGTTCAACCCCACCTGGACCGTGCCGCCGACGATTCTGGTCAAGGATATGCTGCCCAAGATTCAACAGAACCCGGATTACCTGGCGGCCAATCGGATCCGGGCCCTGGATCGCGAAGGCAACGTGCTCGATCCGTCGACCGTCGACTGGTACAACGCGCGCGGTATCACGCTGCGCCAGGATGCCGGCCCTGAGAATTCATTGGGGCAGGTGGTCATTCGTTTCCCCAACGACTATGCGATTTATCTGCACGACACACCGCATCGCGAGTTGTTTGCCAAGTCCATGCGCGCCACCAGTTCCGGATGCATCCGGGTGGAGAATCCGCTGCAGTTGGTCGAGCTATTGTTCAATGACCCGGAACACTGGAACAGTGAGGGCATTCAGAAGCAGTTGGCCAATGGCAGGACCGAAAACATCAGGCTCCCGGTCAAGGTGCCGGTGCTGCTGGCTTACTGGACTGTCGACTTGAGCAAAGAGGGGCGGGTGACGTTCAAACCCGATGTTTATGGCTACGATACGCCGGTACTGAAGCAGTTGAATTTGCCTTCAAAACTGCCGGCGCTGGAATTGCCACGGGCGGAAACTGCGATGGTGGTCACAGGGCAAAACCCGTAATAGACAGTATCAGACGAGGGTGGTTTTCACTCTGGCCCAAGACTGTGCGTCGTTTCTGAAAACGGGGAACGCTCTGCGACGGCCTTTGCGCTCCGTCGCAAACTTGGGATCCGATGAAGTCAAGCGGTTGGCTCGTCGGTTGAAAACTATCACAATGAAGATTGGTCACACATGATCGATCTCAATGGATAGGAAATTTGAAGATGGATGTTGCGCAGAAAAACTCGTCACGCACCGCAGGTCCACTTCATGTGCATGACCTCGATGAGTGCCGCAACATTCAAAAAGGATCGGTGTTCATCATTGCCTCGGGGCCGTCTGCCAAGGATTTTCCGCTGGAAAAATTTGCCGATGTTCCGATGATCACCATGAATGGCGCGATCTCGAAGTTTATCGGGACAGGCATCAACCCGTTTTTTTATGTGTGTACCGATCAGGGATTTTCCCGGCAGCAACCTGAATTGTTCTCGCAGGCCATGCGACTCAGTGAACGGGTTGCGCTGTCGGAGGATCACGTCTGGCATACAACGGTCAAACCCTCAGGCCAGCTGTATCTGTTGAGCCGGGCACCCAAGCTGTCCTGGAGCGATCTGTTTCGCAATGACAACGAACTTGTCAGAAGCCGCAAGCTCGGCACTGGCCGTAATCGGAGCCTGGGTTTCAGCAAGAATCTAAAGCGCGGTTTTTTCGACGCTCGCACAGTGGCCTACCTGGCATTACAGCTTGCCTATCACCTGGGGTTTACCAAGGTCTTTCTGGTGGGTGTGGACTTGAATCAATCAGCGAATCGCTTCTATGAGGCGCCGGGGGTGTTTGCTTCCCCCTGCCGGCTTGATGAGCACTTCTATACGAGAATACTGCCGTCATTCGAGATCCTGTCGAAATACGTCATGAACAAGGATTTTCAAGTCTATAACCTGTCCGAAGTCTCCCGAATTCCTGAGGCGCTGGTGGCTCGGGTGTCGCTGGATGAACTGGACAAGCGGGTCTGACGGAAATCCTTGACCCATGGAAACGGGCGCTTTTTAAGCGCCCGTTTTTTGTTTGTGAATCCGTATTGTTCAACCGGTCTCACGACCAGCGCAGCCCTGCAACACTCACCACAATCATCCCCAGCCAGACCACCCGCCAGAAAGACACCGCATCGCCGAGCCAGTACATGCCGACCAATGCCGTACCGGCAGCGCCAATGCCAGTCCACACGGCGTACGCTGTGCCAATGGGCAGTTGGCGCAGCGCCAGGGTCAACAACGTCAGGCTCCCCGCCAAAGCCACGAACGTGCCGAGTAACAACCAGGGTCTTTGTAAGCCGCTGGCGGATTTCAAGCCTATCGCGAACACAATCTCCAGAAGACCTGCCAGAAACAGCAGGCCCCAGGAATAACCGTAAGTCATGGATGCCTCGATGGGTCAGTTGGACAACAGTTTTCCGTTGAACAGGATTTTCAATGTCTTCACGGTCAGTACCGCCAAGGCAATGGTCAGGAAGGCCAGAATCAAATAGGCCACGGCACTGAGGACGATGCTGTCTTGTGCGTAGGCGTATTTCAACGCGGCATTGCTCAGCGCGGCGATGGGGAAGCTGATGGCCCACCAGGCAGGCGAGAAGGGCACGTCTTTACGAAACACTTTGAAGGCCAGCACCGCAAACAGAAACAGACCGAAGTAGAACAGCAGGCTGGCGAAGTGATCGATCACCCCGAAGAAGTTGGTGTAGGCCAGGAAGCCGACTTCAAAAGGCGCGATCAGAATCATCAGCGAAGGCGTCATGCCTTTGGCCATGGCTGGCTCGTGTACCAGTCGTGCGAAAATCCGGGTGAAGAACATCAGCGCCAACACGGTACCGACGGCGATGGCGAACACGTTGAACTCATAAGCCCAGGCCATGGGCATTTGCGCACCGGCCACGGCGATGTCGAGGGTGGCGACACCGGGGATCAACCACGCAGGCACGGCATGCTGCGCGTCCTGGTTGCCCGACAGCAACCGCGATACCACCACACCACCCAGCACCACGGTCAACAGGCTGCCAATGACCCAAAGCGCCTGACTCAACACCGCGCTGTAGGGGGCAGATACAGCAGACAGCAACAACAGGGCAATGGTGACGGTACCGAAGAAGTTGCCGGACACAGGGTGGTTGAATTCCGCTTTCACCACTTCGGGGTGCTTGATCCATTTGGTGAGGTAGCCCAATACCAGCAGGGCGAAGACCAGTCCGGCAAACAGGCCGATGCCGTCGGCGATCACACTGACCTGAGCGGTGTGTTGGTTGACCAGGCGCCAAGCCAGGCTGAGGCCTGCAAGCCCCATCACGGAACCGAACAGGTTGATGGGGAGGTTTTTGATCGACGTCGATTTTGTGACTGAATCGAGGGCGACGGCAGGGGGCATATTCAAGGCAGTCATGGCGGTCTCCGGTTGACTGAATTAATCGTCATGGGTAGTTTCTGCCAATATTCATTTGGCTTGAAGCGTCTTGAAGCGACGTTTTCAGCCATTAACATTACGAGGACAGACACCATGCGCATCGCCTTGCTGGCATTCCCTCGGGTACAGATGCTGGACATCGTCGGGCCGGCGGATGTATTTGCCGAAGCCGCCCGGCAATTGGGCAAGCCACGGGCCTATCAAGTCTCGGTGATCGGCACCGAGACTGGGCCGATCAAGGGCACCAGCGGTTTACGCCTGGCGCTGGACGGCACCATCGATACGTTCAAAGGCTCGATCGATACGCTGCTGATTGCCGGCAGCCCTGCGGTCAGCGAGGTCGCGCAAAACCTGCAGTTGCAAGCCTGGATACGCCTTCAGGCGACCAAGGTGCGGCGCATCGGCTCGGTGTGCAGCGGTGCCTTTGTACTGGCGGCAGCCGGTCTGCTGGAAGGGCGGCACGTGACCACTCATTGGAATTCCAGCGCGCTGCTGGCCAAGGAATTTCCCGAGACCATTGTCGAACCGGACAGCATTTTCATCCGCGACGGCAATGTCTACACCTCGGCCGGTGTCACAGCGGGCATGGACCTGGCGCTGGCCATGGTCGAAGAGGATCACGGCCGTGAATTGGCGCTGAGCATCGCCCGGGAAATGGTCATGTACTTCAAGCGCCCGGGCGGGCAGTCGCAGTTCAGTGCGCAGTTGGCGGCGCAAACGGCAGAGCGCACGGTCATTCGCCAAATCCAGGGTTACATCGTCGACAATCTGAAGGCCGATTTGAGCGTGCCGACCCTGGCCGAGCGGTCGGGCATGAGTGAGCGCAACTTTGCCCGGGTGTTCAAGGCCGAAGGCGGATTCACGCCCGCGGAGTTCGTCGAATTGGCCCGCATCGACGAGGCCCGGCGCTTGATCGAAGGTGCGGATGTATCCCTCAAGCGCCTGGCCGATCAGGTGGGGTATGCCAATATCGATGGGTTCAGGCGCGCATTCGTCCGGCGCCTGGGGATCAGCCCCAGCGATTATCGGAAGCGATTTTTATAGAACGTAATGCTGTTCACTTAAGTGAGTGCCGCACATTTGTGGCGAGGGGATTTATCCCCGTTCGGCTGCGAAGCAGTCGCCAATTCGGACAACTCGGTCTGATTGAACAGGCGCTGGGGCCGCTTCGCGACCCAACGGGGATAAATCCCCTCGCCACAGGTTTCTTGTTCGCCTGAAATTTGTCTTACGCGAGCGGCATTACTTATAAATCGGGGCTTTGCAGTTCCACCCGCAAAAACTCCACCAGCGCCCGCTGCAATCCGCTCAGTGCGCCATCGCGACTGATCAGCGCCAATTCTGTTGGCGGCAGCGGCGGCAAGTCGGTGCATACGCTGTGCTCGGGCAGCACCGCCGAAGCAGGCAACACCGAAATGCCCAGCCCACAGGCCACGGCGGCTTGAATCCCGGTCAGGCTGTGGCTGCCGAACGCGATACGCCAGGGCCGTTGCGCCACGTCCAGCAGGCGGATGGCCCGTTGGCGATAGATGCACCCCTGGGGAAACAGCGCCAGTGGCAACACGCCGTTGGCCGGGTCTGCCTGCGCACCTTTGACCCACACCAGCGTTTCCGGCCAGGCGGCCCAGCACGGGCCGCTGTCCGGCTCACGCTTGACCAAGGCAATGTCGATGTCACCGCTGGCAAGCTTGTTTTTGAGATCGGTACTCATGCCGCTGAGGGTCTCCAGGCGTGCCTGGGGTTTTTCGCGGTTGAATCCGGCGAGGATCGTCGCCATGCGCCGGGCGTCGAAATCTTCCGGCACGCCGATGCGCAGGATCTCCAGATCCACGTCGCTGGCCAGCGCTTCCACGGCCTGTGAAGACAATGCCAGCAAGCGCCGCGCATAGTGAATCAACATTTCGCCATGCTCGGTGACACTGATGTTTTGCCCGGTGCGATCGCGCAGCAGCAATGAATGCCCGACCAGCTCTTCGAGTTTGCGCACCTGTTGGCTCACGGTGGATTGTGTCCGATGCACCCGCTCGGCCGCACGGGTGAAACTACCTTCGTCCACTACACAGACGAAGGTCTTGAGCAGTTCAAGATCGAGCATGGCGGCCTCCGTTGATATTTGTTTTGTAACTGACGATTAAGTATTTATTTAATTTCACACTATCACCACTCGCACTTAATCTGAACCCCACACTTCAGAGGATGCTGCCATGACACTCCAAAACACCCCGCGCCCCCAATGGCTGACCTTCGATTGCTACGGCACGCTGATTCAATGGGATGAAGGCTTGCAAGCCGTGGTGGCCGAGATTTTGCGCGACAAAGGCGACCACGCTGTCGATGTCGATCGCCTGATCGAGGTCTATGACCGGCACGAACATCGACTGGAGCAGATGCCGCCGCATCGCTCGTTCCGCCAATTGAGCACGCTTGGGTTGCAGTTGGCGCTGGAGGAACTGAACCTGGCGAGTGCGCCCGAGGACAGTCAACGCCTGGCCGGGGCGATTCCGCGGATGCCGCCGTTTCCCGAGGTGGTCGCGAGCCTGGCGCAACTCAAGTCGATGGGGTTCAAGTTGTGCATCGTGTCCAATACCGACGACGACATCATTGGCGGCAACGTCGCGCAACTCGGCGGGCACATCGACCGGGTCATCACCGCCCAGCAGGCCGGCGCCTACAAGCCCAATCCCAGGCTGTTCGACTACGCGCACGAACAACTGGGTGTCACCCGCGAGCAAGTGGTGCATATCTGCGCCAGCCCTACACTGGATCACACCGCCGCCCGGGACATGCACTTTCGTTGCGTATGGATCGACCGTGGCACCGGTCGACAGTTGCTGCCGGACTATCGACCCGATGCGATATTGAACACGCTGGACCAGGTCGTGCCCTTGTTCACATCCCTTGGCTGGTAACCCACGGAGTCAGCGCCATGGCCCATACGCTTGCAGGCAGTTCCCGTCCCTCGAATTACACCGGCCTCGATCTGGATACACCGGCCGTCATCACCGCGCGCACGGAGTTGGCCGCGTGCTTTCAACTGGCGGCGCGTCATGGCCTGGAGGAGGGCATCTGCAATCATTTCTCGGCCATGGTGCCGGGGCGCGATGATCTGTTTTTCGTCAACCCCTACGGTTATGCCTTCGAAGAAGTCACGGCTGACAAGCTGCTGGTCTGTGATTTCCACGGTCATGTGGTGGACGGCGAGGGTCAGCCGGAAGCGACGGCGTTTTACATCCATGCGCGGCTGCACCAACAGTTGCCACGGGTGAAGGTGGCGTTCCACACGCACATGCCGCACGCCACCGCGTTGTGCCTGCTGCAAGGTCCACCCCTGTTGTGGCTTGGCCAGACGGCCCTGAAGTTTTACGGCCGTACGGCGGTGGATGAACACTACAACGGCCTGGCCCTGGATGAATCCGAAGGCGACCGCATTGCCAGTGTCATGGGTAACGCCGACATTCTGTTTTTGAAGAATCACGGGGTGATCGTCGCCGGGGCCACCATCGCCGAAGCCTGGGATGATCTGTATTACCTGGAGCGCGCCGCCCAAGTGCAATTGATGGCCATGGCAACCCAGCGGGAACTCCTGCCGGTGCCTCACGAAATCGCCCAACGCGCCTATGAGCAGATGCGCGTGGGCGACGCTGAAAGTGCGCGGGCGCATTTGCACAGTGCGATGCGGCGGTTGCAGCGCTCTGCTTGATGCGCGAAGGGCTGAGGGGGCTCTGGGGGCGGAAGCACTTGATATGCGGTTCCCATTTATCCCCGATAACCCCGTAGACTACGCGCACAAAAAATGAGGGCTTTTGGGCCGGTGCCCATGCGTTGCCCTTGAAGGATGAGCTTCTTTGCCCACGCGCTTTCACGACCAGCAACACACCCCCAACGTCGCATCAAAACGCGTACCGCTGCGCAAGGCAGCGGTATTGTTTATTGCCACGGTGTGTCTGTGCCTGTGTGCTTTGCTGTACCTGCAACTGGAGCAATCCCGCCGTCATGATCTGAGTCAGGCCCAGGTCGCCTCCTCGAACCTGACGCGGGCGATGGCGCAGCAGGCCGAAGACACGTTCATGAAGGCCGATCTGGTGCTGACCAGTCTGGTGGACTGGATTCAGGTCGACGGCTTCGGCCCGTCCTTGCGACCCCGCTTGCAGAAAACCTTCGCCCGGCGCGTGCAGGCGTTGGACCAGTTGCACGGCATCCTGCTGTTCGACCAGAAGGGCCAGTGGGTCGTGAATTCATTTGAGAGTCTGCCCCGCGGCCCCGGCGTGGCGGATCGCGAATACTTCAAGTTTCACCAGCAGAACGTGTCGTCCATGGCGCACATCGGCCCGGCCATTCGCAGCCGGGAAAACGGCGAGTGGATCATTCCGGTCTCCAAGCGGGTGAACGACAGGAACGGCCAGTTCCAGGGCGTTTTGCTGGCCGGAATCAAGATGTCGTACTTCGACCAGTTCTTCAAAAGCTTCAACATCGACGACAACGGTTCGATGTTTGTGGCGTTGACCGATGGAACGCTGCTGGCGCGCCGGCCGTTCGTGGAGTCGCAGATCGGCACGTCCTTGGCGCGAAGTGAAATCTTTCAGAAACTCCTGCCCCAGGCACCCTCCGGCAACGCGATGTTCACTTCGTTGGTGGATGGCGTCGTTCGCCTGTTTGGCTACCGTCAGCTGGAGGCTTACCCGCTGGTGGTTTCGGCGGCTTCTTCCAGGGATTCGATTCTGGCGGGTTGGTACGACACGGCGTTTCGCTCCAGCGTCATTGTCGCGTTGGTCATGCTCGGCGTAGGTCTGTTCGGTTGGGTGTTCATCCGTCAGGTGCGTGTCGGTGAGCGGGTCGAGGCGGATTTGCGCAAGGCCCAGCAAGCACTTGAACTGATCGCCACCCATGACAGCCTGACCGGTCTGGGCAATCGCCGGTTGTTCGAGCGGGCGCTGGACATCGAGTTCGGGCGCGGCGCGCGCCAGCACACTTCGCTGAGCCTGATCATGCTCGATATCGATTACTTCAAGTGCTACAACGATACGTACGGCCATGTGGTGGGCGACCATTGCCTGGCCGAAGTGGCGCGAGCGGTGAAAAGGTGCTGCCATCGCAAGGCCGATCTGGCGGTGCGCTACGGCGGCGAAGAGTTTGCGGTGTTGCTGCCCGACACTGACATCCACGGCGCCATGACCATAGCCGAACAAATCCGCCGCAGTGTCATGGACAAGAACATCAGCCACACCGGTTCGCCCATGGGTTATGTGACGGTCAGCCTCGGTTGCTATTCGTTTGTCCCAACCGGACAAGACAACATGGATGTGTTCGTCCAGCGGGCGGATGCGGCGTTGTATCAGGCCAAGCATTCGGGGCGCAATCGCTCGGCCGTGCTGTCGATGGAGGGCGGTGTCGAGGCGCTGATGCGTTCGGATCGTTGAAGCGCTGCCCTGTTGTTTCACCCGCGCAACACCCGGCGAACCAATTGTCCGCCTGTCAGTTCCCGTTCATTTGATCGTCTAGAGTTCCGTTAGTCCTGCCAAATCCTGCAGGTCTCCCTAACGCATGGACGATCGCCAACATGTTGATAACCCAAGCATTGACAGCCGTTGCTCTCACCCTTGCAGCCTGCGCTATCTTTCCACTGGTCAGTCACGCGCAATCGAAAGTCACACCCGAGGAAGCTCACGCCATTGGCGTGGAAGCCTACGTTTATTTCTATCCGCTGCTGACCATGGACATCACCCGTAAACAGTTCACCAACATCGAACCGGGCAAGGAGTTCGGTAAAGGTCCGATGAACATGTTTGTCAGCGTGCCGCAGTATCCGCCGGCAGATTTCAAAGGCGTGGTGCGTGCGAATTTCGATACTTTGTATTCCATTGCCTGGCTCGATTTGACCAAGGAGCCGCTGGTGATCGCGGCACCAGACACCGCCGGACGTTTCTATCTGCTGCCCATGCTCGACATGTGGAGCGACGTCTTCGCCTCGCCCGGCTGGCGCACCACCGGTACCGACGCTGCGCAGTTTCTGGTCACACCGCCGGGTTGGACCGGTACGGTGCCTGCCGGGTTGAATCATCTGCCGGCGCCGACGCCTTTTGTCTGGGTCATCGGTCGCACCAAGACCGACGGCGCGGCGGACTACGCGGCGGTGCACAAGATCCAGGCCGGCTACACCGTGACACCGCTGTCGCGACTGGGCAAAAGCGAGGAACCGGTCAGCGTCAAGATCGACCCGGCGGTGGACATGAAGACCCCGCCGAAAATCCAGGTCGATACGTTGTCAGCAGCCGGGTACTTCGCGTATGCCGCCGAATTGCTCAAAGTGCATCCGGCCCACAGCACCGACCAACCGATGCTGGCGCAGATCAAGCGGATCGGCATCGAGCCCGGCAAGCCGTTCGACCTGAACGCCCTGGACCCTGACATCAAGGCCGCGCTGCAAACCGTGCCGCAAGAGGCACAGGCACTGATGAAATGGAAAGTGGAAACCCTGGCGCGGGTGGTCAACGGTTGGTCGATGAACACCGATACCATGGGCGTGTATGGCAACTACTATCTCAAGCGCGCAATCGTTGCCCAGGTAGGGCTTGGCGCCAACCTGCCCGAGGATGCGATTTATCCGTTGAATATGGGCGATGAAAACGGCAAGCCCCTCAATGGTGCGAACAAGTATGTGCTGCATTTCCCCAAGGGGGAGGCACCACCGGTGAACGCGTTCTGGTCGATCACGCTGTACGACCCCGAAGGCTTCCAGGTCGGCAACGAACTAAACCGATTTGCGGTCAGCAGCTGGATGCCGTTCAAGAGCAACGCCGATGGGTCGCTGGACCTCTATTTCCAGAATGAAAGTCCCGGCAAGGAGCATGAAGCCAACTGGCTGCCGGCCCCCAAAGGACCGTTCAACCTGACCATGCGCCTGTACGGGCCGAAGGCCGAGGCGTTGAACGGCAAGTGGAACCCGCCGCCGGTCAAGCAGTTGTAGGTATGGGCTATAGAAGCAGCCGATGAGTTACCACCATCGGCTGCCTTTACGCGTTCAGCTGCCCGTCCCGCCGCCGGCACCGGCATTACTGCCGGAGGGGGCGGAGGGCATGTTGTCAGGGGGCATGACCGGGGCGCTGGTTGGAAGGGTGTGGGTCGAAAAAAATCCTGGTGTGCCGATCACCCTGTGGGAGCGAGCCTGCTCGCGAAGGGGGAGTGTCAGTCGGCATCCAGGCTTTTCTCGGCAGACATTGGACATCTATTACGCCGTACAGGCGACGGCTGACGCAACCACCGACAGGCATCGAGGTCACAATCTGCAGACCCAGCCAACTGGAACGGCGGCCATGAAAAAATTGCGGATCGCGACCTTCAATGTCAACGGCATGCGTGCCCGATTACCGAACCTGCTGGCCTGGCTTGAGCGCGAGCGGCCGGATATCGCCTGTTTGCAGGAGCTCAAGTCGGTGGACAGCGCCTTTCCCGCCGCCGAGCTTGAAGCTGTCGGCTACGGTGCGATATGGCAGGGCCAGGCGTCGTGGAACGGGGTGGCGATTCTGGCGCGGGATGCCCAGCCGCTGGAAAGTCGACGAGGGTTGCCGGGCGATGAGGGCGACACTCACAGTCGTTATCTGGAAGCCGCCGTTCATGGGGTGCTGGTAGGTTGCCTGTACCTGCCCAATGGCAATCCGCAACCGGGCCCGAAATTCGATTACAAGCTGGCGTGGTTCGAGCGGCTGATCCGCTACGCGCAGGCGCTGCAAAGCAGCGAACATCCCGTGGTGCTGGCCGGTGACTACAACGTGGTGCCCACCGATCTGGACATCTACAACCCGCGCTCCTGGCTCAAGGACGCCTTGCTGCAACCGGAAAGTCGTGCGTGTTACCAGCGGCTTCTGGATCAGGGCTGGACCGATTCCTTGCGACATCTGTACCCGCAGGATCGCCTTTACACCTTCTGGGACTATTTCCGTCAGCACTGGCAGAAGAACTCCGGATTGCGCATTGACCACCTGCTGCTCAATCCGGCGTTAAGCCCTTACTTGCTGGACGCTGGCGTCGATGCCTGGGTTCGCAACGAGCCCCATGCCAGCGACCATGCGCCGACCTGGATTCAACTGGGCTCGCGCAAGCGCCGCTGATTTGTTCTGCAGGGCGATTGGCTAAATCAATTGTCGGCGGCAGCGCCCCATCCCTTATACATAGCGACAATGGCGGAACGATCCGCAGCCTCCCGTGCATAAGGACTGAACGATGAGCGAGCCACACCTGACGAACCTTGCGCTGTACCTGCAACGCCTGGGCTTCGATGCGCCCCCGGCGCCGACCCTGGAGACGTTGCGTCAGTTGCAATTGCGCCACACTGGCGTTTTTCCGTTTGAAAACCTCACTACGCTGTCAGGCGAACCGGTGCTGATCGACTTACCGTCGATAGAGCGCAAAGTCCTGCACGACGGGCGCGGGGGTTACTGTTACGAACTCAACAATTTGTACCTGGCCTTGCTTCAAGCGTTGGGTTTCGAGGCGCGAGGCATCAGCGGCCGCGTAGTCATGGGTCAGCCCGAAGGCGCATGGACTGCCCGCACGCACCGCTTGAGCCTGGTGACGCTGGACGGCGTGCGCTATATCACTGACGTCGGCTTCGGCGGCATGGTGCCCACCGCACCGCTGTTGCTCGACAGCCGGGCTGAACAGGCCACTCCGCACGAACCCTATCGCATCGAACAACACGTCGACGGCTACACGCTGCGCGCCAAGGTCGCGGGGGAGTGGCGAGCGATGTACATCTTCGATCTGCAACGCCAGGACGACATCGATTACACCGTCGGCAACTGGTATGTCTCGACCCATCCGGAATCATCTTTCGCCAGACAACTGATGGTGGCGCGGACCGGGGAAGGGTGGCGACGTACGCTGAACGATGGCAGTTTCGCGATCCATCGTATGGGCCATGACAGCGAACGCCGGCAGGTGGTCGATGTGCAGGAACTGTTGGCCTTGCTGGAAAGTGAATTCGGCATTCGGGTGCCGCAACATCAAACATTGATCCGCACACTTGAACACCTGATCGAGGTGCAATAAGCGGCTTACCCTGCACACAAAAAAGGGGCGGATTGCATCAATCTGCCCCTTTTTGCATCAGGCCTAGGGCCTGACTTCAGGCTCCATCACGCGCTGAATCTCCCTGAGCGCTTCCGAGAGTTTCTTCTCCAGGGTTTTCAGCTCGGAAGTCGTGATGCCCTTTTTCAGGCGCCCGGCAGCACTTGAATCCGCCACTTTTCCATGGTCGGTCAACAGCGCCCGGCGCAGGGTGTTGTTGATTGCGGTCTGGTAGCCATAGCCCTCGCGCTCTGCCAGCGCGCGCGCGGCTTCGATGACGGCATCATCGAGCATGATGGTGATTCGGGTCTTCCCTTTGCTGGAGGCAACCGCCCCACGCCTGGCATGGCTGAAGTCGTACTCGTCTTTCATCGGTCAAGCCTCCAGATACTGTCGGCGCTCGTTTCTACTGGCGAGGCGCGCGGAAATGATTCGAACAAAATCAGGGTCCCGATAGGTGTAAGCCACCACCAGCAAACGACCTTTGCCATCAAGTCCGATAGTGATCCAGCGCGCTTCATCATGGTGATCGTCCTGAATCGTCAGGGCGCGTTCGTCATGGAACACCGGTTCTGTCTCGGCGAGGCTGATGCCCTTGTGCTTGAGTTTGTTGGCTGCGTTCTTTGCCTTATGGAACTGAATGTCGAATGGCTTCATTATGCATACTTTATATGTATATGAAAGAGGGCGACCACGACCGATGGTCGACAGGAACTGAAAAGACTAGCGGGCGGAGGAGAATGGCCCGGGAGGATGTATTTCAAGGTTTGATGGGCAGTGGCACACAGTCTGCATGACCAACCGTTCATAATTTGAATGGCAAGTTGTATACAAGTCTATGGACATTTGTCCTGACTCTTGCATACAGTGTGCGCATAACAAAAACCAGGGAACCCCCTAACATGAAAACGCCCCATGTTTCACACCAACGGCCCGAAGACGAAAACCTCGGGATCGGCGCGAATATGGCTTACGGCCTGCAACATGTTCTGACCATGTACGGTGGCATCGTCGCGGTGCCTTTGATCATTGGTCAGGCTGCCGGGCTGTCGCCGGCGGACATTGGTTTGTTGATTGCTGCTTCATTGTTTGCGGGGGGGCTGGCCACGTTGCTGCAAACCCTGGGCTTGCCGTTTTTCGGTTGTCAGTTGCCGCTGGTGCAGGGCGTGTCGTTCTCTGGCGTCGCGACCATGGTGGCGATCGTCAGCAGTGGGGGCGAGGGCGGGTTTCAGTCGATTCTGGGGGCGGTGATTGCGGCGTCCCTGATCGGCTTGCTGATTACTCCCGTGTTCTCTCGAATCACCAAGTTCTTTCCACCGCTGGTCACGGGGATCGTGATCACTACGATCGGCTTGACCTTGATGCCAGTGGCCGCACGCTGGGCCATGGGCGGCAACAGCCATGCCCCGGAATTCGGCAGCATGGCCAATATCGGCCTGGCGGCGGTGACCCTGGTGCTGGTGCTGTTCTTGAGCAAAATCGGCAGCGCAACCATCTCCCGGCTGTCGATCCTGCTGGCGATGGTCATCGGCACGATCATCGCGGTGTTCCTGGGCATGGCGGACTTCTCGTCGGTGACTCAAGGCCCGATGTTCGGCTTCCCGACGCCGTTCCACTTCGGCATGCCGACCTTCCACTTCGCCGCCATCCTGTCGATGTGCATCGTGGTCATGGTGACCCTGGTGGAAACCTCGGCGGACATCCTGGCGGTCGGTGAGATCATCGACACCAAGGTCGACTCCAAGCGCCTGGGTAACGGCCTGCGTGCCGACATGTTGTCGAGCATGATCGCGCCGATCTTCGGTTCCTTCACCCAAAGCGCCTTCGCCCAGAACGTCGGGCTGGTGGCGGTAACCGGGATCAAGAGTCGATATGTGGTGGCCACCGGCGGCCTGTTCCTGGTGATTCTCGGCCTGTTGCCATTCATGGGGCGGGTCATCGCCGCCGTGCCGACCTCCGTCCTCGGCGGCGCCGGTATCGTGCTGTTTGGCACCGTGGCCGCCAGTGGCATCCGCACCCTGTCCAAGGTCGA
The DNA here is from genome assembly GCF_054071155.1 of Pseudomonas sp. SDO5532_S415. Lineage (NCBI taxonomy): Bacteria > Pseudomonadati > Pseudomonadota > Gammaproteobacteria > Pseudomonadales > Pseudomonadaceae > Pseudomonas > Pseudomonas sp. SDO5532_S415. The sequence goes on from NZ_JBSVWS010000004.1 coordinate 84,260, forward strand.
CTACCGCAACAACGTCAACCTGATCATTGTCGCCACCTCCATCGGCTTCGGCATGATCCCGATCGCCGCACCGAACTTCTACGACCACTTCCCAAGCTGGTTCGCCACAATCTTCCACTCGGGCATCAGCTCCTCGGCAATCATGGCGATTGTGCTGAACCTGGCTTTCAACCACCTCACGGCCGGCAACTCCGACCAGCAGTCGGTGTTTGCGGCAGGGACCGAACGGGTCCTGCGCTATCAGGATCTGGCGGCGTTGCGCGAAGGGGATTACTTCAGCGACGGCAAGCTGCATGACTGCGACGGCAAGGAAATTCCGGTGGTGGAGGTGGACCACGGGCATGGCGAGCCACGCGCGGTGCATGCGAAAAGCAGTGAGCATGTCTGACGTTTGATCGAATGCAAAAAGGCCGATCTGTTGCGTGACAGATCGGCCTTTTGCATTGATGGGTCTCTATTGCGCGCTTTGCGTCCAGCGCCCCATCAACGTGTTGGACGGCAGTTGTTCATCCAGCAATTTTCTCGCCGTTTCCACTCCCGCCACCGGCAGCCCTTCGGGGTTCAACAAGCCAATCTGCACCAGCACACTGGCCTGGTCCCAGTAGATATGCTCGTGGTACAGCTTGTCTCCTCGAAACTTGATCACACCCAGCATCGGAATCTCGACGTACTTACCGGTCGGTGCCACGTTGGGCAGCATCCAGTCGATTTCGGTGCTGTGGGTGAAGCACATGATGAATTCATCGACGATCTGCAGGGCGCCGATGGTGCGCGAGATCGGTATGAGCTTCATGTCCGGCGGGTTGCCGTGGACAAAATGGTGTTGGTAGAAGCGGCTGAGCTCCCTGGCGCCAACGCCGCCGGTCATGGTCGGAATATGGTTGACGTAGGGTTCGGCGACCATGGTCGCCATGGTGGCGGGTACGTCCCGGGTGTCGAACTCGTGACGGATGTGTTCTTCCCACAGGGCTGACAGGTGGAAGTGGGGGCCGATCTCGCGCTTGAGGGCGGCGATGCTGCGTTCATGGGCCATCAGCGAGGCCGGCTTGTCGTAGTGTGGGCTCCCGGCCCGGGCGAAGGCGTGGTCGACGCCCGGGTAGACGTAGATTTCGGTTTTGTCGTTGCCGGCCAGGTGCTCGCTGATCCGGGCGCGGGCGCTGGCGTCGCAATAGCCATCGTTTTCGGCGAAGTGCAGGACCAGGCGACCCTTGAGGTTTTCCGATTCGTGCAGCAAGTGTTCGATGCCCATGCCGTAGTAGCCGACGGCGCAGGCAACATCGGTGCGCGTGGCGGTCAGCCAGGCCAGCTTGCCACCCATGCAGAAACCGACGTAACCCAGGCCCGCGCCTTCGACTTCAGGCAGGGCACGCAGGGCTGTGAAGCTGGCGTCGATGTCGGTGACGGCCTTGTCCACGTCCAGGCGCTGGAACAGGTCGATGGCGACCGCAAAATCGGCTTCGGTGTAGCCCAGGTCAATGCCTGGCTGCAGGCGCCAGAACAGATCCGGCACCAGCGCCACATAGCCTTCCTCGGCATAGAAATCGGCCACCGCGCGCATATTGGCGTTGATCCCGAAAATCTCCTGGCCGATCACGACCCCGGGACCCTTGCCACTGGCCGGCAGGGCCAGGTAACCGCTGAACGTGGCGCTGCTGTCCGTTGCCCGGATTTCAATCATCTTGCCCATGTCATCTACCTCATTCGGTTGTCAGGGTTTATTGGCTGTCACGGTGTTGTTGGAACCACACGCGCGGCGACACGCCACGGTCGGGCCCGAGAATCGAAAAGCCGCCATCCACCGGCACATCGACACCGGTCATCCAGCTGGCCCCGGCGCTGCACAGAAAGGCCACCACGCTACCGATCTCATGGCCCCGGCCGATGCGCCCCAGCGGATGAAAGGGCGCGCCGACCCGATCGGCCAGCTGCGGATCGTTGTCGCTGAACTCGGCGACGCTGGGCGACCAGGTCCAGGCCGGGGATACGCTCAGTACCCGGATTTGCTGCGGGGCCAGGGTCATGGCCAGGTTTTTCGTCAGTTGCAGAATGCCGGCCTTGGACGCGGGGTAGAGTGCGCGCCCGGCTGCGCCGAATTTGCCGCCAGTGCTGCCGATGTTGATCACCACGCCGCCGGGCAGGTGCACGGCGGCCTTCTGGGTAAAGATCGCCGCCGACACCAGATTGACGTTCAGGGTTTTGAGCCACTGCGCGCGGTCCGAGGCCAGGCCCTGATCGGCGTACAGGCAGGCGTTGTTGACCAGGATGTCGAGCCTGCCGAAGCGGGCCAGCGTGGCGGCGATGCAGGCGTCGATGTCTTCGTCGCGCTCCACGTCGCAGACACAAAACCCGCAATCCAATGCGCGCGCCAAGGCCTGCCCACTGTCGGCGTTGCGCCCCACCAGCATCACACGGGCCCCTTCGGCCAACAGCTGCCGAGCGATGTCCAGGCCCAGCCCCTGGGTGCTGCCGGTCACAATCGCCACTTTGCCTTCGAGCATCATGCCAAGTCCTCCAGTGCTTCGTTGACGTGACTGATACGGGCGATCAGCGCCATGCTCGCCAGCGAGGCGGCATGCGCGCCGCTGTCCGCGCTGGCGCAGGCATCGGCTGCCACCGTCACCTCGAAACCGCAATCCACCGCATGGCGCACCGTACTTTCCACCACCGAGTGGGTCGCTACGCCAGCGATCAACAGGTGCGAAGGATTGAACTGGCGCACCAGGGTTTCCAGCGGTGAGCCATAAAAGGCATTGATCCGGTTATGGGTGACGACGAACTCGCGGCGGCTGTCCAGCGGTGCCAGGGCGCTGAGGAACTCCGCGCCCCAACTGCCTTCCTGTGCCGCGCCGATGGAGGCGACGCTGCGCAGAATCGGCGCGTTCTGGATCAGGTCGGCGTAGTCCGCCCGGAATGCCACGCGCACGTGGACGATCGGCCAGCCCTTGGCGCGCGCCCCGGCGAGCAGTCGGCCGGCAGCGTCGAGCAGCCCGGCACGCACGCTGTCATCGGTCCCCAGCCCGACCCGAATCTTGCCTTCGGGGTGCAACACGTCGTTCTGATAGTGCAGGGCGATCACCACCGGCGCGTTCATCACACGAATACCTCAAGGTTGGCGAACACATCGTTGCAGTTGATGAGGTCCACGCGCTTGAGCTGGATCTGCCAGCCACCGCTTTGCCGAGGGGCCAATTTATAGGTGTAGCGGCCGGCGAGCTGGCGTTGTTCCAGGCGCCACTCGCTGTACTGGAAGCTGGCGCTGACCACCAGCAGGCCCTGGGCATCGAGACCCTCGACCATCACATTGCCGACCAGGTGGGCGGTTTGGGTCTGCGGTTGCTGCGACCAGTTGCGGGCGTTTTCCACCCGGCGGATCCGCACTTCGCGCAGCATGCGGTTTTCCCAGAACAGCGAGATATGGTCAAACGGGTTGGCTTGCTCGTGCTTGTGTGGCACCCAGTACATGCCGGTGTCGGTGAACAGCTTGTCCCATTCCCAGAAACGTCGCTCATCCAGCAGGCGCGCCTCCTGATACAGAAACTGTTCGATCTGGCGCAGGGTCTCGACGGGAACCTGGGCGGGGGTCAACCGGCGGGTGTCGACGTCGATTCGGCGGTCAAGCAGCATGGGTGCTCTCCTTGGCAATCAGGGTGGCGGTCATGAACTGTTTCCAGGCGGCGAACTGGTTGCGCATCGGCAATTCGCTGGTGCCGTTTGTGGACACCGCGCCGTCTTCCAGCGGCTTATCGGTACCGACATAGCGATGCATGCTGATCCACTCGCCACCGCGGGTCATGTTGCCTTCCTGGCAGCGGGCATAGACTTCGACGTCATCGGGCATCACGTTGGAGGAGGGCGAGTTGATGACGTTGGCGTAGGTCAGTGCGCGGTCGAACACCGCATCCGGAGCGCCTTTGCAGCGGAAGGTCTGGATCTCGACCATGGTCTGGTCCACGGCGATCGGACGGATCACCCGGAATTGCATGAACACTGTGTGCGGCGAGCCACTGCCGTAGATCACCGTGTTGTGGCGGTTCATGCCCAAAATCTCTTTGGCGCGCTGCTCGCCGTAGGCCTGGCTCAGGCATTCGAAGTGGGCGCGGGAGACCTCGTCGCGCTCGGCGGCGCTCGGGTCGAAGATCGCCTCCATGTAGCCGTGGCCGTTGTGGTAGGCGCGCAGTTCGAGCTTTTCCCAGAAGTCGTAGGGCTCGCCATTGCCGTCCATGATCAACAGCTCGAAGGGCATTTCGCCGATGGCCTGGGCTTCGTCACGCGCAGCGTCGACCGACGATTCGTGGGTCACGCGGGCGTGCATGGTGTCGTGCAGGTTCTCGTAGAAGACTTTCCAGTTCGAGCGCTGCTGAACGCGGAAGATGCCGCCAGCTACTTCGACTTCACCGACCGGCGAACGGTCGCAGAGGTTGTCGATGGAGGTGATGACGCCGCCCAGGAATGCTTTGAGGTCCGGTCCGAACGCCGCCTGGCTGGCGAACACGAAGCCGCGATAAGCCTCGACGCGGGCGACGCTGACCATGGAGAAATCCGGGTGCTTGGGATCGTAGCAGGTGCCTTCGAAACCGCTCTTGAGCGGTGCCGACAGATGCTGGCCGTCGAGTTTGAAGGTCCAGGCGTGGTACGGGCAGCGGAAGAATTTGCCGACACTGCCGTCACCGTCGGCCACCAGTTTGGCGCCTTTGTGCGGGCAGCGGTTGTACAGTACGCTGACCTGCTGGTTGGCGCCGCGCACCATGATCACGTCCTGATCGCCGATGCGCGTGGTGTGGTAGTCGCCGGGGTGCTTGACCTGGCTTTCATGGCCGACGTAGATCCAGGCGTTGCCGTAGATGCGCTCCATCTCCAGCTTGAACAGGGTCGGGTCGGTGTAGACGCTCTTGTGTACGCTGTCCTCGCGGATCAAGGCAGCGATTTGCTCGTTGGTCGGTATCACGGGAAGTCCTCGGCTTGTCACAGATCGAGCACCAGCAGCGCGCTGCTGGCACGGGAGACACAGGTGCAGAAACTGCCGCTGGCGCGGTCGCGCTCCGACAGGCAGATGTCGCGGTGATCGGGCTGACCGTCGATGACCTGGGCGACGCATACGCCGCAGTCACCTCGTCGGCAATCGAACATCGGGTCCAGGCCGGCCTGGAGCATGGCGTCCAGCACGCTTTGCCCGGCCGCCACTTGCAGGTTCACGCCGGTTTCGCGCAGCAGTACTTCAAAGCCTTGATCGCTGGCCATTTCCAGGGCGCCGCTGAACAGTTCGTAATGCAGGTGATCCTCGGCCCAACCCTGTTCGCGAGCGCAGGCCAACACACTGTTGAGCATGGCGCTCGGACCGCAGATGTAGAGGTGCAGGCCGGGCCTTGGCGCGGCCAGGATCGTGGCGGCGGGGAAGCGCTTTTGCGGGTCGCCGCCGCTGATCCAGCAATGGTTGTCCTGGCAGGCGCGGGCCTCTGGCAGATAGGCCATCTGTGCTTCATCGCGACCGGCGTAGTGCAGGGTGAAGGGCTTGCCCGCCGCTTGCAGCGACCGGGCCATGCCCAGCATGGGCGTGATGCCGATGCCGCCGGCGATCAGCAGCGCATGCTCGGTGTTTTCACACAGTGGGAAGTGGTTGCGGGGCGCATCGGCCAGCAGTTCGTCGCCGACCTTGAGCGAGTGCACCCAACGCGATCCGCCGGTACTGGCCTCTTCGAGCTGGACGGCGATTTCGTAGTGTTCACCGTCGGGCAGGTTGACCAGCGAATAGGCCCTGCGTTGCGCGCGGCTGCCAGGCACATGCAGCTCCAGATGTGCCCCGGCGGTGAAGCCCGGCAGTGGCTGGGCGGCGCTGGACACCAGCAGCACGCGGCGGATTCTGGGAGTCAGGGGGTCGACCTGTTGGACCCTGAGCGAGAGGCTGGACATACGCAATTCCTGTCTGAATTCGTAGTCACTGTATGAAGCCTGAGAGGGTCAAAAAAGCCGCAAACGGCAAACCTGTATCCACATCTGGCGAGAATGATTGACGGGCGCGATGGGCGTCTTCGATAACGCGGCCTGCCTGAATGACCGCGGCGTCCGGGCGTTTTTTCGCGAGCAGGCTCGCTCCCACAAAGGGCTGCGCAATGCCTGTAGGAGCGAGCTCGCTCGCGATGGACGTTAACGGTAACGCGTGTTATCCGGTTGAATGTGTCACCTTCAGAAGTGCCAACAAAGCACGCAACTGTTCGCCATCCGCCCTGGCCAGATCGTCCAGCACCGCAAAGTGATGACAGCCTGCAAGCTCGACAAGGCTCACGGCCTGCCCGGCCTCGCGACAGGCACTGGCGTAGTCGCGCGAGTGGCGGATCAACTCCGGCAACTCATCCCCACCCACGGTCACCAGCAGCGGTGCACCGGCGCCGATCAGCCTTTGCGGGCTATAGCGCTGGATGTCCTCTTCGCTCAGTCGCAGCTTGTCGTTCAGCCAGCAGCGGCTGATGGGTTCGAGCTCCATCAGGCCGCTGATCGGCATGGCCAGGCTCACCAGCGGATGCCGGCGATGCAGTGCACTCAGATGGCCACCGGCCGAGTGCCCGCACAGCACCACCTGTTGACCGATGTTCAAGGCTTCCCGCTGCGCCAGCAGGTGGTCCAGTGCCTTGCCGATCTGGCCGACGATGGTGGCCATGTTCGCCTCGGGCGCCAGGGTGTATTCCAGCAAACCGACATTGAAGCCGGACTCGATCAGGCCCTCGGCGATGAAGGCGTAGTCGTCCTTGTCCGAGGCCTGCCAGTAACCGCCATGAATGAACAGCAGCGTCGGCGCCCCGGCATCCGCCTGGGCGTACCAGTCGAAACGCTCGCGCATGGCATTGCCATAGGTCACGTCGCGCTGCCAGGCGTGGCGTGCATAAGTCTCGGCGCTGCGCTGGCGAAACCGCTGCATGATCTGTGGAAAATTGCCGACGGCTGCGACGTTGTTGTAAGCCTGATTGAGGTCCATGGCGGCTCACACTCCCAGGTAGCGTTGCGACAGTTCGGGTTGCGCCGCCAGCTCCACCGGCGTGCCATCCCAGACCTGGCGTCCTTTCTCGATGATGTGATGACGGTCGACCACCCGCGCCATTTCCTTGAGGTTTTTGTCGATCACCAGAATCGTCTCACCCTCGGCCTTGAGGGTGGCCAGGCAACTCCAGATCTGCTCGCGAATGATCGGTGCCAGCCCTTCAGTGGCTTCGTCGAGAATCAGCAGGCTGGGGTTGGTCAGCAGCGCGCGGCCGACCACCAGCATCTGTTGTTCGCCGCCCGAGAGGGTGCGTGACAGCTGGTCCTGGCGCTCCAGCAGGCGCGGGAACAGTTCATAGACCCGCGCCAGGTCCCACTTGCCCCGCGTGGCGGTGGCCAGCAGGTTTTCCCGCACGCTCAAGGTGCCGAAGGCGCGGCGCCCCTCCGGCACCAACCCCAGGCCGGCCTTGGCGATGCGATAGGGCGCGGCACCGCGCATTTCCGTGCCGTTGATGCGAATGCTGCCGGCACTGGGCTTGAGCAGCCCCATGATCGATTTGACCGTGGTGGTCTTGCCCATGCCGTTACGGCCGATCAACGACACCACCTGGCCCTGCTCGATGCTCAGGTGCATGTCGAACAACACCTGGCTCAAGCCGTAGCCCGCTTTCAAGCCTTGAACGTCAAGCATGTTCTTCTCCCAGGTAAGCGGCCCGCACTTGCGGGTCGTTGCGCACTTGTTCGACGCTGCCGGTCAGCACCGTCTGGCCGTACACCAGCACCGTGATGCGGTCGGCGAGGGCGAATACCGCGTCCATGTCATGTTCCACCAGCAGGATCGCGTAGCGGCCTTTGAGGCTGTGCAGCAACTCGGTCATGCGCGCGGATTCATCGGCCCCCATCCCGGCCATCGGCTCATCGAGCAGCAGCACTGAAGCTTCCTGAGCCAGTGCCAGGGCAATCTCCAGTTGTCGCCGTTCGCCGTGGGACAGTTCGTGGACCGGGTCTTGTGCGCGAAGGCCCAGGCCCACCTGCTGCAAGTAGCCCAGCGCCGGCTCCAGCAGGCGAGTGTCGCGGGACAGCGGGTGCCACATGCCGAACGCCTTGCCTTCGCGGGCGGCGATGGCCAGGGCGACGTTCTCCAGCAGGCTGAACTCGGTGTACAGCTGGCTGACCTGGAACGCACGCGCCAGGCCCAGGCGTGGCCGCTGCCAGGCCGGCACGCGGGTGATGTCCTGACCATTGAGGTGGATCTGGCCCTGGTCGGGGAAAATCTCGCCGGCGATCTGGGCGATCAAGGTGGACTTGCCGGCGCCGTTGGGGCCGATGATGGCGTGCAGTTCGCCCTTGGCCAGTTCAAGGCTGGCGCCGTTGGTGGCTTTCACCGCACCGAAAGCCTTGTGCAAATCACGAATCGACAGTTGTGCGCTCATGGGCGTACCTCCACGGCGGCGTTGGGTTTGACGGCAACCACCTTCGGTTTGCGCTGCAGCAGGCTCAGCAGCAATCCGTAGACGCCTTTCTTGCCGAACAGCACCACCAGCAACAGCAATGGCCCGAAAATCAGCATCCAGTGCTCGGTCCACTGGCTCAGCACCTGTTCAAGGCCCAGATAGGTGGCCGCGCCCAGCAGCGGGCCGAGCAGGGTGCCTACGCCGCCGAGAATCACCATCGCCATCAGTTCGCCGGACTTGTGCCAGGCGCCCATGTCAGGGCTGACGAACAGCGCGTAGTTGGCCCACAGAATGCCCGCCAGGCCACCGCCGGTGCCGGCGATCACAAACGCCGTCAGGCGATAGCGCAAGGGTTTGAGGCCCAGGCTGACGCTGCGCCGCTCGCTCTGCTTGAGCCCGCGCAACACAAAACCGAAACGCGAATTGACCAGCCGCCGGCACAGCAGCAACCAGCCGGCCAGCAAGGCCACGCACAGGTAGTAGAAGTGGTTGGCATCACTCAGATCCAGGGCGCCCAAGGTGTTGCGTTCGCTCAGCAGAATGCCGTCGTCGCCGCCGTACAGCGACAGCGAGCCGAGCACGAAGTAGAGCATCTGGCCGAACGCCAGGGTGATCATGATGAACTGCACACCGCTGGTGCGCAGCGACAGATAACCCACCAGCAGCGAGAACAGCGCGCACACCAGCAGGGCCAGGGGCCACACCACCAGCGCGCTGTTGCTGCCGTCCCAACCCCACAGCGGCATGCCTTGCGAGGTGTGAAAGGCGATGATGCCAACGATGTAACCACCCAGGCCGAAGAATGCGGCATGGCCGAAGCTGACCATGGCGCCATAGCCGATCAGCAGGTCCAGGCTAATGGCCGCCATGCCATAGATGGCCAGGCGGGTGAAGAAGCTGACCAGGTAAGGTTCGTGCAACCAGTGGGCCAGCAGCGGCATGCAGGCGAAGGTCGCCAGGCACGCGAGGTCGATGATAAGGCGTGGTGACATGGCGTTCTCCTCAGACACGGGCCGGCAGCAGGCCGCGCGGACGCACCAGCAGCACCAGGGCCATGACGATGTAGGCGCTGGCGGAAATCAGCCCGGCGCTAATGGTGCCGCTGGTTTCGCTGGGCAGCAGTTGGTCCAGCAGTGGCGGGATGTAGGCACGCCCCAGGCTGTCGACCATACCGATCAGCAGGGCTCCCACCAGCGCCCCGCGCACTGAGCCGACACCGCCAACGACGATGACCACGAAGGTGGTGATCAGGATTTTCTCGCCCATGCCGATTTCCACCGACAGCAGCGGTGCGGCCATGAAACCGGCCAGGCCGCACAGCACGCAGCCGAATACGAACACCAGGGTGTACAGCCGGGCGATGTTGACGCCCAGCGCACCGACCATTTCATGGTCGTCGGCACCGGCGCGAATCAGCATGCCCAGGCGCGTGTGGTTGATCAGCAACCACATGCCGACCGCCACGATCAGCCCGGCGGCGATGAACAGCAGCCGGCTGACCGGGTACATCAGCCCCGGCAGCACTTCAACGAAGCTTGAATACCAATCGGGCGTGGGCATTGCCGGCGGGCTGCGGCCGAAAATCAGGGTCAGCAGTTCGTTGCTGAAAAACACCACGGCCAGGGTCGTCAGCACCTGATCCAGGTGATCGCGATTGTAGAGTCGACGCATGATCGAGGTTTCGATCAACGCGCCGTAGCAGGCCGAACCGATCAGCGCGGCCAGGCCGCCGAGCCAGAACGAGCCGGTGGCCATGGCGGTGTAGGCGGCACAGAAAGCGCCGACCATGTAAAAGGCCCCATGGGCCAGGTTGATCACGCCCATGATGCCGAAAATCAGGGTCAGGCCCGAGGCCAGCAGAAACAGCAAGGCGCTGTATTGCAGGCCGTTGAGAATCTGTTCGAGCAATAGCATTGCTGCGTTCCTCATGAAAACGCCCCGCAGTGGTGCTGCAGGGCGAGGACGGGGTTCAGGTGCCGATCAGATCGTGCATTGAGCGGCGTAACTGTCGACGTGGCGGGTCGCCAGGGTTTTGATCGGCACTTCGACCAGCTTGCCGTCAGCGCCGGCCTGCACTTGCAGCAGGTACCAGTCGATCACCGGGTGTTGGTTCTGGGCGAAGCTGAAGTCACCGCGAATGGAATCGAACTTGACGTTCTTCATGGCCGCGCGGAAGGCCGCCTGGTCTTGCAGATTGCCCTGGGAGGTTTTCAGGGCGGCGCCGATCAAGCGTGCCGTGTCGTAGGTCTGGGCGGCATACACCGTCGGGGCGCGCTTGTACTTCTCGGTGAAGGCCTTGACGAAGGCTTGGTTGGCCGGGTTGTCCGATTGCGGGTTCCACAGGGTGACGATGTTGGTGCCCTTGGCCACGTCGCCGGTAGCGGCGAGCATGCGCTCATCCATGGAGAACACCGGCACCACCATCGGAATGTGCGCCGACAGGCCCGAGCCGCCGTATTGCTTGGCGAAGTTGATGCCGCCGCCACCGGGGTGAAACTGGAAGATCGCATCCGGCGCCAGCGAGCGCACGCGCGCCAGTTCCACCGAAAAGTCGAGCTGGTTGAGCTTGGTGTAGATCTCGGTCACTTCACCCTTGAAGGTGCGCTTGAAACCGGCCAGTGCGTCACGGCCGCCCTGGTAGTTGGGCGCCAGGATCACCATCTTCTTGTAGCCCAGCTCATTGGCGGCGACACCGGCCATCTCGTGCGGGGTGTCGTTCTGGTAGGAGCCGACGAAGTAGTTGGCCATGCACTTTTCACCGGCCAGGGTCGAGGGCGCGGTGTTGTTGCTGACGTAGAAACCGTTCTTGGTCGCGGTGTTGATCACGGCCGCCAGCACGTTGGAAAAAATCACCCCGGTGTACAGCGATATGCCGTCCAGGCTCATGCGGTCGGCGATCTGCTTGGCCTTGGCCGGTTGCAGGCCATCATCTTCCACGATGAGTTGCACCGGCACGCCGCCGAGCTTGCCGCCTTCCTGATCGATCGCCAGCTGGAAGCCGTCGCGCGAGTCTTCGCCCAGGTAGCCGGCGGGGGTGGAGAGGGTGGTGATGAAGCCGATTCGGACAGGTTCCACGGCCTGGGCAGCAGTCGCTGCGCAGAGGGAGGTTGCCAGACATGCACGCAATACCAGGTTTTTCATGAGGCGGCCTATGAAGTAGGTCGTGCCAACGCACGGTGGATATCGATGAGGGCAGTGATTCAGTGTTCGGTCGGGCCGATTGATTGTTGTTATGGGGCGCTGTGTCAGCTGTTGCTCTCGGTGAACTTCTCCAGGTAAAGGCGGCTTTGATCCAGGCCGTGCTGCTGGCGCCAGTCCTTGATCGACTCGACCATCGGCGGCGGGCCGCACAGGTACAGATCGAACGGCTGGTCACGCAGCTCGGCCAACTCCAGGTGTTCGGCGATATAGCCGGTCTTGCCCGGCCAGTCGGGGTTGGGGTTGCTGACCACGGGCGTGAAACGGAACCCCGGGATTCGTGCGGCATAGGCCTCGATGCGCGAGACCTCGCACAGGTCCGCGGCCTCGCGCACGCCGTAGTACAGGTGCACCGGGTGACCGCAGCCGTGCTGCTCGGCGATCTGCTCGAGCATGCCCAGGAACGCCGACAGCCCGGTACCGCCGGCCACCATCATCAGCGGGCGGTCGATATGGCGCAAGTAGAACGCACCCAGCGGCGCTTCCATGTGGATCACATCGCCGACCTGGCAACGATCGCGCACGTAGTCGGTCATCACGCCGCTGGGCAGCAGGCGAATGAGAAACTGCAGGTGGCTGTTGCCTGGCGCGCAGGCAAAGGAATACGAGCGGCGGTGCTCGGTGCCCGGTACTTGCAGGCGCGCGTACTGACCCGGCAGGTAGTCCAGCGCCGCGCCTGCGGCACCGACTTCCACGTGCACGATGGCGGTGGTCGGGGAGACCTGTCGCACCTCGCTCACGGTGCCTTGCAGACTGCTCGGGCCGCTGCTGCCGCAGAGGCTGGAGTCGAAGTCGAAGTAGAACGCGGCATCCGACTGCACGCGGGTCTGGCAAGTCAACACTTTGCGTTCGGCCAGGTCGCTGGCGGACAGGGCTTCATCGTCCACGTAGTCCTGGGTGTACTGCCCGGATTCACAGCGGCCCTGGCAGGTCGCGCAAACCCCTTCGCGGCAGTCCAACGGAATCTTGATCCCGCTGCGCAGGGCCGCGTCGAGCAGGATTTCATTGTTCTGCACGTTGCAGAAGAGTGTTTTGCCGTCGGCGAAACTGAAGGCGACCTTGTACGTCATGAGCGTTAATCCGCGAGGTTCAGAGATGGTAGAAATCGAGCACGGAGTTGATCGTGTCGTTGAGCAGCACCACGTGTTTGCGGGCGATCTTCCAGCTCTCGCCATCGGGGCGCAGCCGGTAGGTGGCGCGGCCGAAGAATTGCTCGGCGGTCTGCATGCGGTAGTACAGGGTGTTCCAGTTGACGCGCACCTCCAGCTCATCGTCCTGCAGCGGCGCGATGCGCACGTTGCTGATCAGGTGCAGGGTGCGCGGCATCGGAATGGTCGATGCCGCCTTGCCGGTGCGAATGCGGAACACCCGGTCTTCCAGGCCACCCCGGTTGGGGTAATAGATCAGCGACATGCCTTTTTTCGGGTCGGTGGTGTAGACGTGCTCCGAATCCCATTGCGGCAGGTGGAATTCGCTGTCGTCGCTGAACATGGCCAGGTAGGTGTCCCAGTCCTGGGCATCGCAGGCCTCGGCGTTGCGGTAAAGAAATTGTTCGACGCGGTATTGCAGTTGCGAATTCATGTTCACACCTCACGCAGTTTCAACGGTTGTTGTTCGGCCGCCTTGCGCGCCAGGCCTTCGAGCAAAAAGCGCTGCCAGTTGGCGTGCTGGTTGACGTACAGGCCTTCATGGGTGAACTCGGTGCCGGTCAGCGCCGGGGCGATGCCAATGGTTTCGCTGTTGCGGGTGGGGCCTTGGACCCACTTGCCTTCGCCGCGGGAAATGTCACTCCAGCGTTCCAGGCGGGCCTGGAAACCACGTTGGGCTTCACGGAACTCCACCAGGTCGTCGGGGGTGCCCATGCCGGACACGTTGAAGAAGTCTTCGAACTGGCGAATGCGGTTTTCCCGATCGGCATCCGACTCGCCCACCACGCCCAGGCAGAAGCTGTTGATCTCGGTCTTGTTCCAGGCCAGCGGGCGGATGATCCGCAGTTGCGAGCTGATCTGGTCGAGGAAAAACATGCTCGGGTAGACGTTCAGGTTGCGCAGGCGGTGCATCATCCACTCGGCCTTACCCTGACCATGCTCCTTGACCAGGCGCGGCATGATGCTGGCGTAGCCCGGGCGCACGGCCGGGTTGGGCATATCGCTGAACAGCACGCTGTGGCCGTTGTGGAAAGCGAACCAGCCGTCGTCGGTTTCCTTGTCGCCGGCGCCCAGCTTGCTGTAGTCCAGGGTGTCGCTGGCGCTCAGGCCTTTTTCGGCGTTGACCTGCTGGCGGTGCTGCACGGTGGCCACGTAGTTGTAGTGGACGGTGCTGACGTGATAACCGTCCAGGCCGTTCTCATTCTGCAGTTTCCAGTTGCCGTCATAGGTGTAGGCGGACTTGCCCGGCAGCACTTCGAGCTGACCGGTCGGTGACTGCGCCACCATCATGTCGAAGAACACCTTGGCGTCTCCGAGGAAGTCTTCCAGGGTGTCGGTGCCTTGCACGTCGAGGCTGACGAACACAAAGCCATTGTAGCTTTCGATACGGGCCTTTTTCAGGCCGCGGGTGGCCTTGTCGAAGCCTTCGGGGTATTCCCCCGGCGCCTTGACCTTCACCAGACGGCCGTCGCTTTTGTAGCACCAGGCGTGGAAGGGGCAGGTGAAGGTCGACTGGTTGCCCTTGCCGACGCGGGTGAGGGTGGTGCCACGGTGCTGGCAGGCGTTGATCAGGGCATTGAGACGGCCTTCCCCGTCGCGGGTGATGATCAGCGGCTGGCGCCCGGCACGCATCGTCATGAAGTCGTGGTTATTGGCGATCTCGCTTTCGTGGCAGGCGTAGATCCAGTTCTTCTCGAAAATCAGTTCCATTTCCAGGTCGAACAGTTCCGGGTCGGTAAACATATCGCGGGCAATGCGATAAACACCGTCTTGCGGACGGAAGTCCAGGCAACTTTCTATATAACTTTTCCACTGTTCGACACTTCGTGCAGTTGTCATATCCCAGTCCTCGGCCAATGGGCTAATTCATGGCTTCATTTAATGACGTGGTGGCTGGCAGGGTCTATCCGCTTATTAGTGGAAACCCATCCGGAAAATAAGCCTCGATCCGCGGTTGTCAGTCATGAACTCCCGTAAATAAAGGCCTTCGCTGCATTCGGCGGCTGAGCAAATGGCTATTTGTCGTTCAGTAACGGGATAGCCGTTGATGAACTTGTTACGGCTTAATTTCAATCGAAGCACCACCAGAGTGTCTCGCTGCAGGTCACTGGAAACTGCCATTGCACATGGCCTTGGGTTTTGTACCAGAAGTGCCTTTTATTCATGCGTTGCTATATAAGCGGCAGGGGGAAGAAATAATATGTTGCATAAAACGTGGTTAGTCCGAGGGGTTCAAGCAGTGGGCTTGTTGACGCCATTGTTGGCACAGGCGGATGTGGTCAATGACAGCAAGCTGACGCTGGGTACGCGCAACTTTTACATCGATCGGGATTACAAGGAAAACAACCCGCCCCAGTCGCGGGTGGGCAGTTGGACCCAGGGTTTTGACCTGCGTTTCGCCTCCGGCTATACCGAAGGCCCGGTGCAGTTCGGCCTCGATGCAGAGGCGCAATATGCCTATCGACTGGACGGCGGTGGAGGGCGCGGCGATGACACCATCATCCCTTACAGCCAGAGCCGACAGGAGCAGGCCGATGAATACGGCCGCGGCGGTGTGACGTTGAAAATGCGCTATTCGAAAACCGAGTTGAAGGTCGGTGAGCTGCGGCCGTTTCTGCCGGTGGTGATCATTGACGATTCGCGCCAACTGGTGACGACCTATCGCGGTGCCTTGCTCGAATCCAAGGAAGTCGACCGCCTGACATTGACCGCCGGGCGGCTGACGCAGATCGGGGCGCGTAACTCCTCCAACTACGAAAAACTGTATTTGCAGACCGGTTCCGGCGTGCGGCACGGCAGTGACGGCCTCAACCTCGCCGGTGCCAGTTATGCCTTGAGCCCATCGCTGACCGGGACCTATTTCTACGCACAACTGGAAGATATCTACCAGCAGCACTACCTGGGTATCACCCATCTGGCCGACCTGGGCGACGGTTATGCACTGAAGACCGACCTGCGTTACTTCAACAACAGCGAAGACGGTGACGCCCTCTACGGCGACATCGACAACCGCTCCTACGGCGCCATGACCTCGCTGAAAAAGGGCGGGCATCGCTTCGGCGTGGGATACCAGCGCATGCTCGGTGACAGCAGCTTTCCGACCCTGGGCGGTTATGTCCCGCAGCCGTTTCTGGTGAACTGGTCGCGGTTGGGGTTCATCAAGCCCAACGAAAAATCCTGGCAGGTTCGTTATGACTACGACTTTGCCGCCATGGGATTGCCAGGCCTGAACTTCATGACCCGTTACTTCAAGGGGACGTCGGTGGATCGTGGCGACAACCTCAGCCAGGCGGCGGAACAGCAGCGCGACCTGGTGCTGTCCTATGTCGTGCAAAGCGGGCCGCTCAAAGGCGTGGGAGTGGAGGCGGGCAATGTCGTCGCCAAATTCAGCCACGGCAATGACTGGGTGGAGAACCGCCTGATCACCACTTACACCTGGAAATTTTGGTAACGTCCTGCCCTCAAATCGAACGCGGTTGTGCGCTGAAGTGACGCCTTGGGTAGCGCATTACCCAAGGCGCTGACCATGACCGGCACCGTTGCTGTGCGCATCAGCGCCGCACAGCACGTTCGATATCCAGATAGTTTCCGATTACTAGCCAAAAAATGCGGATATCGCCTGTTCGCACCGGCTGGGCATAGCCCTTGCAAATGTAATGAGAATACGCGCCGAAGAGCGTGTCGATGTCCATTGCCGTGGGTGTACTGAAATGACCGAACCAAATGTTGCCCAGTTTCGAGATATCCGCATCGATCGCTACGACCTGGCCGGTGCCCGTGCCTGGATGGCCGGCATTTGCGGGCCGCACGAACTGCAGACTCGCCAGCCGAACCGGATTCAGTTTCACCACAAAGCCAATGTGTTCAAATCCATGTCCACGACCCTGGGCCGGATGGAATACGGCACCGACGTGACCATCGGCGTCGAGGATGCCGAGCACCTCAATTGTTACAGCCTCAGCCTGCCGATTCGCGGCGAGCAGGAACTGCTCAAGGACGGTCGCCGGTTGTACTCCAACCAGGACCAGGGCCTGATCGTGACGCCCCATGAAACCCAGGCGCTGACCATGGCCGGTGACTGCCACAAGATTTCCGTGGTGATCACCCGCATGGCCATGCGCCAGACCCTCGAAGGCATGCTGCAACGCCCGCTGGAAATGCCGGTGAAGTTCGAGCCGGTGATGGACGCGGTCAACGGTGCCTCGGCCTCCTGGTGGCGGCTGGCCCGTTACTACATCGATGAACTGGAACGCGGCCAGGACCTGTTCAACCAAGTGTTCTTCACCCGCGATATCGAAAGCGCGCTGATCAAGGGCCTGATCCTTTCCCAGCCCAACAACTACAGTGCCGAACTGCGTGATCAATTGGGCGCCAAGTTGCCCTACTACCTGGTGCGCGCCAAGGACTTCATCGAAAGCAACGCCCGCGAAGACATGCACCTGGAAGACATCGAGGCGGCAGCCGGGGTGTCCCGCTTCAAACTGTTCGAGGGCTTTCGCAAGCACTTCGGCGTCTCGCCCATGGCTTACCTGAAAAAGTATCGCCTCAGCGCGGTGCGCCAGGAAATCCTCGAGGACGCCTCGGTGCGCAACATCTCCGTGATCGCGATGTGCTGGGGGTTTTCGCATTTGGGCCGGTTCGCCAGCGAATACCGCAAGCTGTTCAACGAAACGCCCAGTGCCACCCTGCAGCGCAGCGAAGCCCGTCGCAACCGGTCGCTTTGAGATGACGACCTTACAGGCGGCCACCGCCAACAGCGTGGGCCTGAACTTGTCGCTGATGTGCCGCGAACCGGTCTTCACCAGCCGCTCGGCGCAAGAAACCCAGCGCCTGATGGGGCAAGCGCTGGTGGAGCATGAATTGGATTGGCCACGGGGCGGCGTCGATACGGCGTTCTATCGCGGCCAGGTCGCCAGCTGCGAGCTTTACGCGTTGCGTTATGGCGGCCAGGTCGAAATCCGGCCGCAGCCTTTCGAAGATTTCGTGCTGGTACAGATGCCACTGCGCGGCAGTGCCACCCTTGAGTCCGACGGCATGGGCTATGCCGTCAGCCCCGGAGAAGTGGCGATTCTGTCCCCGCGTGAACAAGCTCGAGTGGTATGGGAGGAGGGCTGTGAGCAACTGATCCTGAAACTGCCACGAACCTTGCTAGACGCCGGCCAGAGCGCCCTGGGCGATGACTTGCCCTCGGGCTTCACGCTGGCGCCGGTCAGCCGTCTGCAACGGCCGCTGGCCATGCGCTGGTTTCGTCTGGTCAGCGAGTTGCTGGAGCATTTGCCGGACGGCGAGGCAAGCGCGGCGCCTTCGCGCTGGTTGCAGCATCTGGAGCAAAGCCTGCCGCTGTTTCTGCTCAGCCATTGTGGCGTTGCGCAACAAGAGTCGCCTTTGCGCCAACCTACCCGGCAACTGCAAAAGATCGACGCCTGTATGCGCGAGCATCTGGCCCAGGGCATCACCCTGGCCGAGCTGGCGGTTGCCGCCGGGGTGAGCATTCGCAGCTTGAACACGTTATGCCAGCGCGAATACGGCCAAAGCCCGATGGACCGTCTGCGCGGTTTACGGCTTGAAGCCGCCCGGGAGTACTTGCTGGCGCGGCCGCACTCCAGCGTGACTGAGGTGGCGTTGGAATTCGGATTTGGGCATGTGGGGCGGTTTGCCAATTACTATCGGCAGCGGTTTGGAGAGTTGCCCCGGCAGACGGTGAAGTCTCAGGCATGAGCAGGAAACGCCAAAACGAAAAAAACCCGCCATAAGGCGGGTTTTTGTTGGTTGGAGATTTTGAAAGCCTTCTCCGAACCTAGTCTGGCTCCACGACCTGGACTCGAACCAGGGACCCAGTGATTAACAGTCACTTGCTCTACCAACTGAGCTATCGCGGAATGGCGCCTATGTTACTGATTCAAAAAGAGAAGTCAAGCATCGGATAGCAAGTTGACGGATTCAATGGGACGGACGGTGGTTTATCGATGATTGTCGGTTACCAGAATCGCTTCAGAGGTCTACCATGACCGCCCGGAAGTGGTTACACGCGCTGCCGGCCATTCGCCGAAAAGGTACGCGCCATGACTCGCTTGACCACAACAACGCCTCTAATCGATGAGGTGTTCGCATGAGCATCGCTCAGATCAGCCTGCCCAAAGGTGTCGGCCCGCACGCTGAGAAGCTGTTCGACGCCATCACTCAGGCTGGCACCGCTGAAGAATTGAACCGCGCGGGTGGCAAGGCCGAAGGCTTTGTCCTGGGCCTGGAAAGCACCAAGGCGATCAAGAGTCAGGTTGCTGAATCGCTCTATGTCGCGTTTGACGATGCTGCCAGCCAGCGCGCGAGCGAACTGGCCTAACCGCCAAAGGTAATCGTGCCCATCATCAGCTTGGCGTAAAGCGCCGTGGCGCCCAATTGCACCAGCCACAGGGCCAGGCCGCCGAGAAACACGCCGGCAGCGACTTGCATCACCAGGTTGTTGCCGCGTTTGGCCGGGGTACGGGGGATGAAGTCATCCAGGTCGTCGCGGTCATCGCGCTCAGCGCGTAGGTCATCGATTTTCATTTTGGTACTCTTCAGAATTCAGGGTGTACACAAATCCAATGTGGGAGCGAGCCTGTTCGCGAAGGCAATAGTCAATTCAACGCATCATCGACTGGACTGATGCCTTCGCGAGCAGGCTCGCTCCCACAGTTGATCTGCGTAGAGTTTAGAGGGCTTGGTGGGTGGGTTGAGAATTTTCTGGGGCCTATAAAAAACGGGAAGCCATTGGGCTTCCCGTTTTACGCATCACGGCGCGGTTCAGATCACCTGAACGATCGCATCCGTCACGACCTTGATGTTGCTCTGGTTCAATGCCGCCACGCAGATACGACCGGTGTCCAGGGCATAGATACCGAACTCGTTGCGCAGGCGGTGAACCTGTTCAACGCTCAGGCCGGAGTAGGAGAACATGCCGCGCTGGCGACCGACGAAGCTGAAATCGCGCTGCGGTGCGTTTTTCGCCAGCAGGTCGACCATCTGGGTGCGCATGCCACGAATCCGCAGGCGCATTTCGGCCAGTTCGGCTTCCCACTGGGCGCGCAGTTCCGGGCTGTTCAGTACGGCAGCGACGATGCTTGCACCGTGGGTCGGCGGGTTGGAGTAGTTGGTGCGGATTACGCGTTTGACTTGCGACAGCACGCGCGCGCTTTCTTCTTTCGATTCGCTGACGATCGACAGGGCGCCAACCCGCTCGCCGTACAGCGAGAAGGATTTGGAGAACGAGCTGGAAACGAAGAAGGTCAGGCCCGACTCGGCGAACAGGCGCACGGCAGCGGCGTCTTCGTCGATGCCGTCGCCAAAGCCCTGGTAGGCCATGTCGAGGAACGGCACATGACCTTTGGCCTTCACGGCTTGCAGAACGTTTTTCCAGTCCGCCGGGCTCAGGTCGACACCGGTCGGGTTGTGGCAGCAGGCGTGCAGCACAACGATCGAGCCGTCAGGCAGGGCGTTCAGGTCTTCCAGCAGGCCGGCGCGGTTCACATCGTGGGTCGCGGCGTCGTAGTAACGGTAGTTCTGTACCGGGAAACCAGCGGTTTCGAACAGTGCGCGGTGGTTTTCCCAGCTCGGGTCACTGATCGCCACGACAGCGTTCGGCAGCAGTTGCTTGAGGAAGTCGGCACCGATCTTCAGTGCACCGGTACCGCCAACGGCTTGGGTGGTGATGACACGGCCAGCAGCGATCAGCGGCGAATCATTGCCAAACAGCAGTTTTTGCACGGCCTGGTCGTAGGCAGCAATGCCGTCGATCGGCAGGTAGCCACGGGAGGCGTGTTGAGCGACGCGAATCGTCTCGGCTTCGACAACGGCGCGCAGGAGTGGAATTCGCCCCTCCTCGTTGCAGTAAACACCGACCCCCAGGTTGACTTTGTCAGTACGGGTATCGGCGTTGAATGCTTCGTTGAGGCCCAGGATTGGATCGCGTGGTGCCATTTCGACAGCGGAGAACAGGCTCATTTTTGCGGCGGCTCTGAATGGAGAGTGGAGGGACGTGTCGCGCTCCAGCCGAATGCACTAGAGCGGTGCACAAACGGGGAGCTAGTATAGAGGCCATCTGCGATTGATGGCGACAGACGATTCGGCTTTTGCGGTAAGTTTTTCCTATTATTTTTCGACCGTTAGTCGATTGGCTGCGTCAAAGGCTTCGTGGGATGTAGGACGTTTGCCTTGAAAGCGCGGGCAATCGGCACCACATTGAGCACAATCCAGTTTTTTCCTCGGGCGACGTTCGTCGTTTGCGGCCTTTCTCGTTCCTGCCGGTTTGACCGCGCAGGCGCGATTCCTTGCTCCGAGAACCGAGAGGTATGCATGTCTGAATTCCAGCTAGTCACCCGCTTCGAGCCTGCCGGCGATCAGCCGGAAGCCATCCGCCTGATGGTCGAGGGCATCGAAGCCGGGCTGGCGCACCAGACGCTGCTCGGTGTGACCGGCTCGGGCAAGACCTTCAGCATCGCCAACGTGATCGCGCAGGTGCAGCGTCCAACCCTGGTGCTGGCACCGAACAAGACCCTGGCGGCGCAGTTGTACGGCGAGTTCAAGGCGTTCTTTCCGAACAACGCCGTGGAGTATTTCGTTTCCTACTACGACTACTACCAGCCCGAAGCCTACGTCCCGTCTTCCGACACCTTCATCGAGAAAGACGCCTCGATCAACGATCACATCGAGCAGATGCGCCTGTCCGCGACCAAGGCATTGCTGGAGCGCAAGGACGCGATCATCGTCACAACGGTGTCGTGTATCTACGGCCTGGGCAGCCCGGAAACCTATTTGAAGATGGTGTTGCACGTCGATCGCGGCGACAGGCTCGATCAGCGCGAATTGTTGCGGCGCCTGGCCGATCTGCAATACACCCGCAATGACATGGAATTCGCCCGGGCAACTTTCCGGGTGCGCGGCGATGTGATTGATATCCACCCGGCGGAATCCGATTTTGAAGCGATCCGCATCGAGCTGTTCGATGATGAAGTGGAAAGCCTGTCGGCGTTCGATCCGCTGACCGGCGAAGTCATCCGCAAGCTGCCGCGCTTCACCTTCTACCCGAAAAGCCACTACGTGACGCCGCGGGAAACCCTGATGGGCGCCGTCGAAGGGATCAAGGTCGAGTTGCAAGAGCGTCTGGAATACCTGCGCTCCAACAACAAACTGGTGGAAGCCCAGCGTCTGGAACAGCGCACCCGTTTCGATCTGGAGATGATCCTCGAGCTGGGCTACTGCAACGGCATCGAAAACTACTCGCGCTATCTGTCCGGTCGTGAAGCCGGGGCGCCGCCACCGACCCTTTACGACTATCTGCCGGCCGATGCCTTGCTGGTGATCGATGAATCCCACGTCAGCGTGCCGCAGGTCGGTGCCATGTACAAAGGTGACCGTTCGCGTAAAGAGACCTTGGTGGAATACGGTTTCCGCCTGCCATCGGCGCTGGATAACCGGCCGATGCGTTTCGACGAATGGGAAAGCATCAGCCCGCAGACGATTTTCGTTTCGGCGACCCCGGGTAACTATGAGGCCGAACATGCCGGGCGTGTGATTGACATGGTGGTGCGCCCGACCGGACTGGTCGACCCGCAAATCGAGATTCGTCCCGCGCTGACCCAGGTCGACGACTTGCTGTCGGAAATCACCAAGCGTGTCGCCCTTGAGGAGCGGGTATTGGTCACCACGCTGACCAAACGCATGGCCGAAGACTTGACCGATTACCTGGCTGACCACGGTGTGCGTGTGCGTTACCTGCACTCGGACATCGACACCGTCGAACGGGTGGAAATCATCCGCGATCTGCGCCTGGGCACGTTCGATGTGCTGGTAGGGATCAACTTGCTGCGCGAAGGCCTGGATATGCCGGAAGTGTCGCTGGTGGCCATCCTCGATGCGGACAAGGAAGGCTTCCTGCGTTCCGAGCGCTCGCTGATCCAGACCATCGGCCGCGCGGCGCGTAACCTCAACGGTCGGGCGATTCTCTATGCCGATCGCATTACCGGCTCCATGGAACGGGCGATTGGTGAAACCGAGCGCCGGCGCGACAAGCAGATCGCCTTCAACCTGGCCAACGGCATCACGCCCAAAGGGGTGTTCAAGGACGTTGCCGACATCATGGAAGGCGCTACCGTACCGGGTTCGCGTAGCAAGAAGCGCAAGGGCATGGCCAAGGCCGCCGAGGAAAACGCCCGGTACGAAGCCGAGTTGCGCTCGCCGGGTGAGATCGCCAAGCGCATCAAGGCGCTGGAAGAGAAGATGTACCAGCTCGCCCGTGACCTGGAGTTTGAAGCCGCGGCGCAGATGCGCGATGAGATAGCCAAGTTGCGGGAGCGGTTGATCACGGTTTGAGTTTTGCGGTGTCTGTGATGTCCTGTTCGCGAGCAGGCTCGCTCCCACAGGGATCACATTGGACC